>JANNKI010000527.1:0-7184 GCA_031396225.1 bacterium
CTCTTCTGAAGCTCGATCACGCCCGCGCGCAGGTCGTGCATCTCCACGCCCACGCCGCGCGGCGTGGTCCATCGCAGTGACGCAAGTGGCGTGAACCCGAACGTGTCATAGCCGCCCACTCCCTGCGCGACATGCTCGCCCTCGGCGTTCAGTCCGAGCGTCTGGGCGTAGCCCCGGTCGAGGCAGGTGTTGAACGCGCCCGTGTCGAGGATGAACTCCGCGGGCGGGGCGCCGTTCACCGACAGCGTCACCCACACATGGCCGCGCCGGT
The DNA here is from genome assembly GCA_031396225.1 of bacterium. Classification (GTDB taxonomy): domain Bacteria; phylum Eisenbacteria; class RBG-16-71-46; order RBG-16-71-46; family RBG-16-71-46; genus JAIOPA01. The sequence goes on from JANNKI010000527.1 coordinate 272, forward strand.
AGCGAAACGGCAGCTCCACGCGGTCGCGGGCGCCTTTCCACACCACCGGCGTCGCCGTGGTGGCGGGCGGCGAGAACGCGCCAGGGTTGCGCGGCCCGCGGGCCCAGACGCTGTCCACGTCGATACGCCGATAGCTGGAAGGAAACTGGGGCAACCCGACCGTGAGCACCGTGGCTCGCTTGCGACCGGCGAGCGTCTTCCAACCGGAGTACTCCTCGCTCCAGTCGTGCTGGTCCCGGAAGTGCGTGATGCGTGCGATCAGCCCGGTCTTACGGTCGAACCAGAGTGTCTTTCGCGGGCCCACGGGCGGCGTGACCTCGAGGCCCTGGAGCGAGCGCCCGGCGATGAACGCGCTCGGGCCGGGGAGCAAGCGGGCGGTGGTGTCGCGCGCCCACTGCTCGGACTCGAACCACGCCTGGGCGCGCAGCGCCTCGAGGTCCCTGCCCTCGAGCGGGCCGACCTTTCGGGACGTGTAGTCCGTGCGCCAGCCCGCGACGCCATCGAACCCCAGCTTCGTACGCAGCGTCCCGAGGTGCTCGATGCGCAGCGCGTGATCACCACCGCGCCGCCAGTCCTCGAAACGGCCCTGGACACCCGCGTCGAGCATTCGGCCGGAGCGGTGCAGGAGCGTGTCGGCATCGAGTGCCGCGCGCCCGCCCGTGGCCGCGACGTAGCGCTCCACGACCTCGCGCGGGGAATCGGACGCGAACAGCGTCGCGGGAAGAAGGCTGCAGACGAGCGCGAGCCCCAGCGCACGCGCGATCCAGCGGTCCATGCGGCCCTCCCTGACCCGGCCCGAACCGGGCCTGGCACCCCGGGGCAGTCATCGGCGGGAACGGGCGCGGGCATGAGCATGGCGCGGGAACGGCCCGCGCTACTCGCGATGCACGGTGTCCGGCGAGAACGCCGGCAGGCATACCGCCACGTACTCGGCGCCGCCCGGCTCCGGCGTGGAGTAGCGCACCCGCTCCCCGGGCTGGAGCGTCACCAGTTCACCAGCGCGCACGTCGAACGTGCCGCCCGCGTGCTCCACGCGCAGCATCCCGGCCAGGACCAGCGTGTGCTCCTCGAACTCCGGGGTCTGGGCGGGTTCCACCCAGCCCTCGGGGCTTCGCATGCGGGCGATGCTCACGTGCGCGGAGCCGGTGGTGAGGCGGCCCACATATTCGTCGATCAGCTTCGGCTTGTTGCCGGCGGCGGTGACCCGCGCGGGATGGGCGACGTGCTGCGGCATGAGCGCACTCCTCGAGAGATCCCGTGATTCGTGATCGATCGGGGTTCGCGCCGCTCGTGGGCGGCGGCCGATCCGTGACAGCACCGCGCGACGCGTGACAGACTCTCACGCATGTCCGCCGCGCGCAGGAGCCGCCCCGCACGGTCCGCCACGCCTCACCCGTTCGCGCCGGCGGCCGCCTGGAGCCTCAGCCTGGGGGTGCTGGCGTTCGCCTGCTACGCCGCGCTCGCGGGCCGCGTCTCGGCCGACAAGGACTCGAGCGAGTTCACGCTGGTGCTGGCCACGCTCGGCGTGTCGCACCCCACCGGCTATCCGCTCTACACGACCTTTGGCCACGTGTTCGGCCGCACGTTGCACGCGGTCGGCGTGGGCTGGCCGCAGGCGGCCGCGCTGTGGAGCGCGCTCGCGGGTGCGACCGCGGTGGGGCTCGTGCATGCGCTCGCGGCGCACCTGCTCGCCCTGCGCGGGGTTCCCGGCCAGAGCGCGGCGCTCGTCGCGCTCCTGCCGGCAGTGGCCTTCGGCGCGAATCCGATCTGGACGCTCGAAGCCACGGTGGCCGAGGTGGGCGCCTGGCACCTGGCGTGGGTGGGGCTCGCCACATGGTCCGCCCTCGCACTCGCAGCCGCCGAAGCGCGCCCCACGCCACGGCAGGCCCTGCTCGCGGGACTCCTCGTCGGGACCGGGCTCGCGCATCATCTCTCGAGCCTGTTCTGGAGCGCGCCACTCGGGCTGCTGTTCCTGACCCGCGCCGGGCACGGTGAGTGGCGCGCGCTGCTGGTGTTCGCGGGCTCCGTCGTGCTCGTGCCGCTCGCGGGCGTGGGCTTTTTGGCGTGGCGTGCCGCCCACCCGGCCGCCGTCCAGTGGCCGCTGCTCGTGAACGATGCCGCCGCGATCTGGGACCACGTCACCGGGGCCCAGTATCGCCACTACCTCGGGCGCTTCGCTCCCTCGCCATCGCAGGCGCATCTGTTCGGCGCGTTCGTGTTGCCCAGCCTCGTGCCGGCGCTGCTGGCCCTGCTCGCCGCCGGCCTCCGGCCGGCGAGGAGCGGTGCCGCGCGCGGGCTCCATGGGGCGCTGCTCGCCGGTGGACTCCTACAGACCGCGTTCGCGTTCTCGTACGGCGTGCCCGACCCCGTCTCGTACTTCCTGCCCGCGCTCGCCGTGGGCCTCGCGGCCGCTCCCGCCGCCGTGCTTGGCACGTGGCCGGCGCTCGCGCGTCACGGCGTGTGGGCGGCCGGCGTGGCGGCGGTGGCGATCGCACTGGTGCTGCCGGGCTGGGTGGGAATCGCACGCGAACGCACGCGGGCGTTCGAACGCTTCGACGTCCTGGTCCGCTCGATGTGGGAGCGCATTCCCGATGAGCCCGGCTTCGTCCTGTGGGCTGACGACATGTCGCATCGCCTGCGCGAGTACCAACGGTTCGGCGGACGCGGACGCGCGCTGGTGGTGGTGGATCCCGTCGTGCTCGCGCATCCGCGGGCACGCGAGCGGTTCCAGCGCGTGCACGGGTTCGACCCCCTCGCGGGCGCGGCCCTGCCGCCGCTCGAGCGCGGGCGCGCCTCGGCCGCGTTCACCGACTCGGCGGCGCTGGCGCTCGGCCGCGGCAGTCCGTGGCCGGTGTACGTGTTCGCGCCCGATGTGCCGTCGGTGCGCCGCGTGGTCAAGGCCGGCGTGCGGCCCTGAGGGAGGGGCGGAAGCCGGCGGGCCGGCTCCCGCCCGAGGATTTCAGCTCGCGGTCTTGCCGCGGAACTTGATGGAGCAACCCATCGCCTTGGTCTGCGCGACGGACACGCCCTTGCCACTGGCCACCGCGTTCACCGCGTCCTTGAGCCAGGCGTCCTTCACCGCTGCCGCGTCGCGCGGGCTGTCGTCCACCGTGCCGTGATAGACGAGCTTGCCCGAAGCATCGAACACGAATGCCTCCGGTGTACGCGTGGCGCCGAACGCGCGCGCCACGTCGGAGGTGGCGTCCACGACGTAGGGAAACTTCATCTTGAGCGTCTTGGCGCGCTTCTTCATCTCGGCGAACCCGTCCTCGGCGCTGACCGCAGGGTCGTTCGAGTTGATGGCGACCACGCCCAGACCCGCGGCCATCGCGGCGTTGCCGATCTCGGCCACGCGCTTCTCCCACATCTTGGCCCACGGGCAGTGATTGCACGTGAACACCACCAACGTGCCTTTCTTACCCTCGGCGGTCGCGAGCGTGAACTCCCGCTCATTGACGTTGGTCATCTTGACTTCGGCCATGGGCACCGCATCTCCGAGCGCCAACTGCGCGTGTGCGGGCAGGGCGAACAGGGCCGCGGCGAGCGCGGCGGCGGCGAGCGTTCCAAGCGAGCGTTCGATCTTGCGAAGCATGTGCGGATCCCCTATCGGGTGGTGGTGGCCAATAGCGGCGCGACGGCCGCCTCGAAGCGGGCGGAGTCCGCGCCGCCTTCCCAGAACTCGACCGGTGAGCCGTTCGAGTCGTACACGATCGTGACCGGTAGCGCACCGCTCCAGCGGCGCTCCAGTCCATTGATGAACTCCATGTCGCGGCCGGTCTTCAAGAGCCAGGGACCGGGCGCGTGATGCTCGGCCAGGAATGCGCGCGCCGCCGGCGCCTGGTCGTAGAAGTCCGCAGACACGAACAGCACGCGCAGTCCGTCGGCTCGGCGCCGCTCGGCCAGCGAGACGATCGCGGGGAACTCCTCGCGGCAGGGGCCGCACCACGTGGCCCACACGTTCACGAGCGTGGCGCGCGCACCGGGTTCGTGGACCCTGGCGAGCAACTGCTCCGCCGTGACGGGCTCGAGTGGGAGCGTGTCCGCCTTCGCGCCGGAGGCGCGATCGCTCGTCGCCGCGCCGGAGGCGCGCTGGTCCGAGCCGCCGCCACAGCCCGCGGCGAGCAGCGTCACCCCCACGATCGCGAACAGCGCGCTGAACTGAAGCGCGAAGCGTGCGGCGGCGCTCGGGCGGAGGAACGGCGATCTCGGCATGGCCGCAGAGTATCGCGGGGTGAGCGGCACTCGCATGTCACATCCTCGTCAGGGTGCCGGGTCCGGCAACGCGGGCAGCGCCCGCGAACGGAGCGCGGCGCGAGCCCCGGGGCCCGCGCCGCGTCCTCTACTCGTCCTCGGCCGTTGCTACTCGCAGGGCGGGCACGTCGTCGCGCACGGCTCCGGACAGGGCCGGCAGTCCGGCGAACACGACGCCCCGGGGCCCGCGGTGTCTCCGGCCCACGCGAGCGTGGTGGCGCTGAGCGCCATGGCCAGCATCATGTATACGATCCGGTTCTTCATGGTCGGAACTCCTCTTGATCATTCGTGGGAGTTGTATGGGTTCCGCGCGGCTGTGGCCGCCTGGAACGCGCTTGCACGAGTCGTCCGATCAGCCGAGGGGCGGCGCGCGCGCCTGCGGTGGGCCGTGCGGGTCACGGAGCACGGGTGGCCCCGGGCCCCCTGCGGAGCGCTCGCGACCACGCGGCGGCGGCGGCTGGAGCACGAGGGGTGCAACCAGTTCCGCGAACGGAGTCGAGGGCTGCGGCTCCGGCACCAGGTCCGCTCGCGCGACCAGCGCGGTGACCGGCGGGCGAATGCACCACACGCGGTCGCCCACCGGGAGCGGATCGGGTTCCCTGTCGCACGTCCATGCGTCGCCAGCGGCGACCGCGCAGGCCGGCGGCGTCTCGCAGGCGATTGACGTCGAAGCGCAGCGGGCCGCGGTCTCGCACGCGCCGGCGACCCACGAGTCCATGGGACACCAGTCGAGCGAGGGGAGCGCCGCAGCCAACGCCGCCAGCGCGGCGGCCACCGCGAACGCACGAACCGAGCGAAGCCGCTTCATGGGGGGATTCTCGGCAGGCGCGAGGGCCGGGTTGTCTCGCGTGCGTAAAGAACGACGAGCGGGAGGGGCCCGCGCTCGTCATTCCCCTTCTCGCGGGCGCGTCTCCTTCCAGCCTGCCTTGCCACCCAGCACGTAGCGCGAGAAGTGCTCGAGCCGGACGATGTGGCGACGAGTGTCCCAGTCCGTCCTGCCCGGAACCTCTTCCCATCGGTTCGTGGCTTCGTTGAGCCAGTAGAGCACGGGCTCGCTTTGGTCGTACACGGCCGCGCCCGGGTCCGCCCGCGTGCCCGTGAAGTCGATCGAGAGCACGACCGGTTCGCCGAACTTGATGCCGTGCGGCCCCAACTGCACGTCGAGGACGTCGGGGTCGTACTCCTGGATGCTGATGAGTTCGAGCTTGGACACCGCCCCGCGCGGGAACGTCAGCTCGTAGCGACTGCCGCGCATGAGTGTGTGCGCGTCCGGCAGCACGAGCTTCTGGCAGACCGGATACCAGGTGACGAGATTGACCACGGTGCCGCCGAGCGAGGGCGCTGCGAGCCGGCTCGGCGGCGGCGGCGCGGTGTCACGCGCGGAGGCCACGTCCTGGACCGGTGCCGTGGGGAGCGTACGGGCGCAACCGGACAGACCGAGCAGGGCCACGAGTGCGAGAGCGGTGCAGGCGAGCTTGCGATGCGGGCGAGTCATGGGAGTGACCTCCAGTAGTCCTGGCCCTACCTATCGCAACTCGCGGACCAGAAGTTCCGCGGAGGCGGGTCATGCGAGATGCGCGGACCGCGTGGGGAGCGAGTCGTTCGCGTTCCAGCGGTTGCGCGACCGCGGCGCAGAACGCACGCCTGGCCCGCTCGTCCTGCATCGCGCCGCGCGAGGTTCGGCGCCGGCGGAGTGGGAAACTTCACCCCTCCCTTGGGGGCCTCGGCGCAGGCGAGCCCGCGAGAGGCCCGGTGTCCGGCGCGTCCGCGTCGAGGAATCGCTCGCGCAGACCAGCGGGCGGCAGCGGGCACGTGTCGTGACGCCCGAACCAGCGGTAGCGATGACGAGAGATCCATCCATAGAGCGCTTCGCGCAGCCCCCGCGGCAGGATCCGGGCGGCGCCGAGGAGAGCCCACGGCGGCCCGAGCCGGCGCATCACCTCGAGCACCGCGTCGGATCGGGCCCAGGCGCGATCCCCCTCCACGAGCACCACGCCCGCCTCGCCCGCCAGGTTCACGCCCGCGGCATGGAGCAGTCGCCGCGCCACGTTCGATTCGAGCGACGCGAACCGGAATCTCGCGTGGCGGTCGTGTGCCGCCACCCACCGAACGGTGGCGTGGCACAGGTGGCAGACGCCATCGAACAGCAGCACGGGGCCGAGCAGCAGCGGACGCATCGGGGCCTCCGGGTTCGGATCGGCGCGGACGGGCGAAGGTAGCACGCGACCGGCCGCGCTCGTCAGGTCGCGTGAGCGCATGCGCCATCGCGATCGGCTGCATTCTCTCGTTGACCCGTCGCGCGGCGCCATGGTCGAATCTCCCTGGTCGTGAAGCCGGCGTTCCCGCACCCGAGGACCCCCATGCGAAGTCCACGCGCCCCACTCCTCCTCGTCTGCGCGCTGCTGGTGGCGCCGCTGCCCGCCCGCGCCCAACCGCACGTGACGGGACGCTGGGGTCCGCCGTTCGACCTGCAGGGCGTCGGCATCCACTCCGCGCTCCTGCGCGGTGCCGACGATCGCTGGCGCGTCACGTGGTGGTCGGGGTTCGACGGCTTCAACGTGCGCACCTGGGACTACCAGCCGGGGCCGTTCGACTCCCTCACGGTTTTCCCAGCGCGCTGGACGAATCCCACGCCCGACAACTTTTACGAGTGCGGGTTCAC
>JANNKI010000640.1:0-3790 GCA_031396225.1 bacterium
CGCAGCGGACCTGGCGCAGCCGTTCGCGGACCCGCTGCTCGAAGGCGCCGGCGCCGAACACCGCGCGCGCCGCCTCGAGGCTCGCGGGCTCGACGCGTAACTCCACCCGGATCAGCTCGTAGGGGAACACGCGCCCGCGCCCGCCCGAGGCAACGACCTGCTGCTCGATCTCGTCCAGCATCGGCGGGATCCATTCGATCGGCTCATCGGGCGCGCCCTTGCGGCGCGTGAGCCGATCCAGCTTCCCTTCGAGCGCCTTCTCCAGCTTGACCAGCCTGTCCAGCTTCATGTCGTCCTCGCTCAGATGATGCCGAGTCGGTGGGCCTCGGCGACGATGCGTCCGGCAAGCTCGGTGGCGCGCCCGCCGCCGTACCCGCCGTTCTCGATCAGGATGGAAAAGGCGATCCGTCGCCCGCGTGTGGCGTTCGACCCGTCGTTGGGCGACGAGGCTGCGCTCGGCCCGTACGGAGCGTAGCCGATGAACCAGGCATGAGAGGCGCCTTTCGCGATCTCGGCGGTGCCGGTCTTGCCGGCGATCGCCGGCCGGGTCGCGGCGATGCGCCGCGCCGTGCCGCGCTCGACCACGCCGCGCATCATGCTCGCCACGGCCGACGCGGTGCCGGGGCCGACCACTTCGCTCCCGGCGGCCGCGGGGGCGGGCTTTAAGACCACGTGGGGCGAGGGCAGCCTTCCTCCGGCCGCCATGGTGGCCGCCACCCTCGCCATGGTGACCGGCGTGGCCACCACCTGGGCCTGGCCGTAGGCGCTCTCAATGGCGTGGGCGCGCTGGGCGGTGACATCCCGGGGATCGCCCATCGAGATGTTGAAGCTCCGCCCCATGTCGCGAAGCGCCGGCCACCCGACGGCCTTTCCGAGCTGCGCGTAGTAGGCGTTGCACGAGGCGGCCATCGCGTCTTCCATGCCGATCGAACCGTGCGCCTCGTGACCGGCGTCGTCGCGCACCAGCCGACCCCCGACGACCGCGCCCGCCCGGCCGCCGGGAAGGTCGCGGCAGTCGAAGCGGGCGCGAGCAAGCTCGGGGTTCGCGGTCAGGGCGGCGGCGGCGGTCACGAGCTTGAAGGTCGAGCCGGGCGGATACAGGCCGAACCGGGCGCGGTCCATCAGAGGGCTCGCCGCCGGGTCCGGGGCGGCTTGGGCGCCGTCGCTACCGGCGAGCCGGGCGCTGCCCTGAAGCGGCCCCTCGGGCGCGGGTTGGCTCACGCTCGCGAGCAACTCGCCGTTCTCGGCGTCGAGCACCACCACCGAGCCACGCGCGAGCCCGGCGGCGGCGAGCTGCTCGCGCAGCAGCGCGGTGGCAATGGCCTGGAGGCGCACGTCGATCGTGAGCTTGAGGTCGCGGTCGCGCTTGAGAAGCGCCTGCACGCTCGGGTGGCGTGGCTGGTGGCGGTGCCGCCACAGCGGCACCAGGTCGCTCGGGTCGCGGCGCACGGCGCGGCGGGGCTCCGAGGTCCGCGGGTCGCGGAACGTAACCGTCCGCGCGTGGTCGTCGTAGCCGCTTAAGTAGGCGTCGTGGCTGCGCTCGACGTAGGCGGTGTTGCTGGCGCCCCAGTTCCTGCGGGTGACGAGATCGCCGAGCACGTGGTAGGTCACACCCCCGAACGGATAGTGCCGCTCGTCTGTGGCGAGACAGGCGCGATCGATGTCGATCTCCAACTGCTTCAACGCCTCGCGGTGTTTGGTGAGATCGCTCCAACGGCTGGTGGCGAGGAGCACCCCGTTGCGGTCGAGCACGTTGCCGCGCGGAATGCCCAAGGCGGCCAGGCGCAGCCGCGGGTTGTACTGAAAGCGATGCTCGCCGTCGGCCTGCAGCGCCAGGCTGCCGCGCGCGAAGGTCGAGTCGGCCCGCACCACCTGGATCCACGCCAGCTTCAGCACCACCGCCACGCCGATCGCTCCGATCACCGCGAGCAGGATGCCGCGCGGGCGATCGAACGCCAGGCCGAGCGCGGTCGGCGGCGGGGTCGCCATCCGAACGATGGGTCCAAGCGCCGGACCCGTGCTTCGGATGGCTGCCCCGCTGGCCGCGAGCGACCACAGGATGCCGAGGGTCGCGAAATGGAGGATCTGCGCCGAGCGCCCGAAGCTCATGAACGGCGTGACCACGCCCGAGAGCGGCGCCAGGCCGGCGACCCCGCCGGCGATCAGCAGCGTCTGGAGCGCCAAGCCGAGCGTCAAGCCCAGTGCTAGGAACATCGTGTACGCCTCCGGCGCGCGGCGCGCGATCCGGAAGCCGCGCAGGACGAGCAGCGCGAACAGCGCGAAGCACGCCAGCAGCCCCACGAAGCCCAGCTCCTCGCCCACCGAGGCGAGGATCAGATCGGTGTGGGCGGCCGGCACCACCGACGGCGCGCCCAGTCCCAGGCCGGTACCCGAGAGCCCCCCCGAGGCGAAGGCCCAGAACCCGTGCGCGATCTGGTCGCCGCGCGAGACGCCGTTCTCCCAGGGATCGAGCCACATCGCGGTGCGCAGGCTCACGGTGCGCGGGAAGCCGATCACGTAGCTGACCGCGAAGGCGCCGAGCACCGCGGCGAACCCGGCCAGAGCCAGCCCCACCTCGCGCCGGGTCACCGCGTAGAGCGAGAGGAAGAGCCCGATCAACAGGAGCGCGGGGCCCAGGTCCCGCTGGACGAAGAAGAAGAGCACGCTCTAGCCCACGCCGATCGCGACCGGCAGCACGTGATGGAGCCGCGGCAGCTTCAAGCCCCGCAGGTACCACGCACGCCCAAGCGGCCGCTCGTCCAGCTCGCGCAGCAGCGTCCACTTGCTCGAGAAGTAACCGGCCAGGAACAGCACCAGCAACAGGCGGATCAGCTCCATCGGCTGGGTGTCGAACAGGTTCACCTTGGCGTCGCTTCCCGCCGGACCGCGCCCCAGCACCACCAGCGCCAACGAGAGGAGGAGCGCTCCCAGCAACGGAACGAAGGCGAGCCGGCGCAGCACCGTGCGCTCGTAGGAAGGGATCGCGCACAGCACCATCGCCACGCCGCCGTAGAGCGCCCCTTGGGCGAAGCGCGTGAACAGCATCTGGTCGCGGAGCGGGTCGCGCAGGCTCACCAGCAGCGCGAATCCGATCCCGCTGAGCGCGAGGGCGATGGGCAGAAGCCAGCGGTCACCGATCTTCCCGGTGGCGTGAAGCCCGAGATGCATGAACGCGAAGGCGGCGACGAAGATCAGCACGTTGAGCAAGAAGGCGGCACGGAACCGGCCGCCCTCGCGCACGACGAACAAGGGCTTCAGGGCACTGAACTGCTCGGAGGTAAAGAGCCCGATCGTGGCGTTGGCGGCGGCCGCGCGCGTTTTCGCCGAGTCGCGGTCGTCCTTCACCGCGGCGATCGCCGCGGCCGCGCGCGCACTCAGCCCCGGCAGGTCCCTCCGCCCGGCGACGGCCTCGGCGCGCACGCGCAATGCCGCGAGGGCGCCGACGTTCTCGAGCGGACGCTCCGCCCCACCGGCCGGAAGCTGCCGGAACACCTCGCTCACCACGAACGCGCGCTCGTGCGCGTCAGCCAGCACGCCGCGCAGGATCGGCTCGAGCTGGTCGCCGCGCCCGACCGCGTTCAGGTTCACGATCTCGCCGCGAGCGAGCGAGCGCCGCGCATCGCTGAAGCCGACGCTACGGGTGGGGTACACCAGCGCCAGCGCCACCAGCGCGACCGCCAGTGCGAACCCGATCGGGACCACGTGATCGCGCTCCAAGGCGGAGCGCCACGACCGCCAGCGGCGCCGCTGCGCCGCCGTGCTCCGGGTGGTCCCTGCGCGCGCCTCCAGC
>JANNKI010000004.1:0-1951 GCA_031396225.1 bacterium
GCGCCCCTCAGTTCGGCGAACTCGTGCCGGGCCGCATCATGTACGACGGCGCGCACTGGCAGTCGAGCCTCTGTGTCACCAAGGCACTCATCCAGACGGTCCGCAACGATTACACGGTGAAGACGCGCTGGGCGGACGGCACGGACCACGACACCACGCACATCGTGGCCCCGGCCTGGTCGCACTTCGACCGCTACTCGAATGCCACGCTGACCTCGCCCCAGTACTCGAAGCTGCCGGTCGAGATGCGGCCGAAGTCGGCGATCCCCGACCTGTTGCCACCCACGCGACTCCCGAGCCAGTCGGGCCTGTTCTATGGCTCGAGCTACCCGTGCGAATACATCCGCGAGAACAACTCCATCCTCGAGGACGTGAACCCGGACCCCGAGATCGTTCGCGAGGCCTCGGTGCTGGACACGCTGATGATGGCGAAAGGCATCGTGCTGCTCACGAGCCCGCTGCCGGGGGGAAGCACGCCCCGCCCTGCCCCGACCATGACCTACTACCACGGCAACCAGGCCCGGCAGTTCGTGTTCAGCGGCTTCGCGCCGTGGGGCTACGCGCGGCAGGATTGCATCGCCCTGGTGGACTTCGTGCTCCAGGATCTGTGGGGCCTGACTCGACAGAACATCGACCGCGGTTCCTTCGCGCCTGCCAACATCCGCAGCGGGGGCTCCTCGCCGACGCGCAGCGTCACGCCGGCGAAGAAAACCGTCAACGCGGTGGTGTCCACCGGCACCACGCGGGAGTGATCCATGTCCGATAACGCATCCGGCGGCGCGCTCCGCGCCGCCGCCTGCGCCCTGGTATTGGCCTTCGCGGCCATCGCCGGGACGCAGCCCGTTCACGCCGCGTCGAACTTCCTGGATGTCCCCATCTGGGCCCGTGCCGGCGTGTGGCGGGACGCCTCGCTCGTGACCCCCGGTCGCTGCTCGCCCGAGCCGCTGCCCGACAGCCTCGGCAGGCACGCGAGGGCGATCACGGTGCGCTTCCTGCGCGACCGTGTGACCGAATCACGCCCGGACTTCGGGGGCTATCGCATCTATCGCATGACGAATGCGCCGGACAGCTCGAGGGCGGTGCTCATCCGGCGCTTCTCGCGCAATGCGGGCAGCGAACTGACGTGGAATTTCTCGCGCCTCGATCCGCTCACCATGCAATACCAGTGTTTCGACCGCGGCGTCTCCGTGCCGCGGACCGCGCACGACAGCATCGTCACGTTCGTGGACCCGGACTCCAACGGCCAGTTCCGCAAGGTCTGCCGCCGTCCCGGCACGCTGGCGGGTCCCTGCCAGTCGCCGGGGGACTCCGTCTTCATCCTGGTGGCGCCGCCGGGTCCGCACGACGGGTTCCTCACCTGGTACTCGGTGACGATCGAGCGCAGGAACACCACCGACCCGGACTACGAGGACATGTTCATCCCCGACACGCTCGACGCGTTCCAGCGTTGTCCTGGGGCCGTGCGCGATTCCTGCCCGAACCTGAACCACAAGCTCCGCAACCTCGCGGGCCCCGTGGAGCCGACGCTGGGGCCCAGTTCGAATCTCGAGCAGGTGATCGTGGTGCCGAATCCTTACCGCGGGAGCGAGGTGTGGGACCAGCCCGGCCAGGGCGAAGTGCACTTCATCAACCTGCCGGCCGCGTCCACCATCAAGATCTACACGGCCGCGGGCGACCTTGTGCGCCAGATCGAGCACCGCGACAACGTCCGCGACTTCGAGCGGTGGGATCTGAAGAACGGGGCCGGGAACCTGGTCGCGTCGGGGATCTACGTGTTCCGCGTGGAAGCCGGCTCGTTCCAGTTCCAGAACCGACTCGTCGTCATCCGCTGAACCTCGAGTGCCCGTGCTCTCGCGCGGGCCCTCGTTCTTCCGGGACCGGGACCCGCATGCGGCTTCAAGCTGAAGTGCTCGTGCTCCGCGGTGACATCGCGGAATCCCGCCATCGCGTG
>JANNKI010000018.1:0-7151 GCA_031396225.1 bacterium
GGCAGGCCCGCGGGTGCGGCGGCGAGACGCGCTGCGACCTCGGGGTCGTCGGCAACGAGCAGGGCCGGCTCGGGCTGGGTTCCCTGCGAGGCTTGCGCGAACGCCGCTGCGGTGGCCGCCAGGGTGACGACCGCGCGGGCGCGCGTGTAGTCGATGAAGTAACGCACGTCCGCCGCGGGCAGGCCGGGGTTCACCATCACCACCACGGCGCCCAGCTTGAGCGTGCCGAACAGCACGCCCACGAAATCGGGCCCGTCCGGGAGCGCGATCAGGACGCGCTGCTCGCAGCACACACCGGCCTCTGCGAGCACTCGCGCCCAGCGCTCGGCGAGGGATTGCACGTCGCGATACGTCAGTGTGCCCGAATCCGTGAGCAGAGCCGGCCGGTCTCCATGCCCTCCGCGGATACGCGCGTCGAGAAAGCGATCGGCGATATTCAGCCGTTGGGGCAGGTCCGCCCCGGCTGCGGTGGCTTCGGAGAGCGTGGTAGTGTGCGCGCGCATCCGCCGCATCATGACCGCCGGCCGGGGCGACCGGCAAGAGGAACCTCCGAGGACGCGCGCGAGATGGCGATCCGTGAACTGGCCGAACTCACGTGGGAGGACGTGCGCGACCTGGACCGCTCGCGCACGGTGGCGGTGCTTCCGGTGGGTGCCATCGAGGCGCACGGGCCGCACCTGCCGCTCGGCACGGACAACGTGATCGCGCTGGCGATGGCGCGCGCGGGCGCGGCGAAGCTCGAGCCGCACGGCTTTGGCGCGGTGCTGTTACCGCCGCTCGTCTACACGGCCGCGCCGTTCGGGGCCGCGTTCGCGGGCACGATCTCGGTCATGCCGAGCACGGTCGCGGCGCTCGTGGCCGACGTCGCCGCGGAAGTGACACGGCATGGCTTCGCCGCCCTCGCGATCGCGAACGCGCACCTCGATCCGACGCACCTGGGCGCGCTGGCCGAGGCGCAGCGCATCGCCGCAGTTCGAGGTGCGCGCCCGGTGATCTGCCCCGACCTCACGCGCCGGCCTTGGGCCGAGCGGTTGACCGAGGAGTTCCAAAGCGGCGCCTGCCACGCGGGCCGCTACGAGGGCTCGGTGGTCATGGCGGAGCGCCCCGACCTCGTGCGGGCCAGCCTGCAGCGCGCGTTGCCGCCGGTGCCGGCATCGCTGGCCGTCGCCATTCGCGAGGGTGCCAGGACGTTCGAGCAGGCGGGTGGCCCGCGTGCGTACTTCGGCTGGCCCGCCGACGCGACAGTTGAAGAGGGCATTGCCACGATCGCGGTCCTGGGCGGCATCCTCGCCGACGCCGTGCTCGCCGTGCTCGCGCCGGAGCGTGCGACGTGAGCGCGCCCGGAACGCTGGCAGGCCGCGGCGCGGTGGTGACCGGCGGCGGTCGCGGGATTGGCGCCACCGTCGCAGGCGCGCTGGCGGACGCGGGCGCGCATGTCGTCGTCACGGCGCGCACCACCGCGGAGATCGAGGCGGTCGCCAAGGCGCTGCGCGCCCGCGGTGCGCAGGCGTGGGCGGTGCCCTGCGACGTGTCCGACGAGGTCACGGTGCGCGTGCTCGCCGCGCGCGCGCTCGAGCATCTGGGCGCCGTGGACGTGCTGGTCAACGCGGCCGGCGACGGTGGCTCGGCACCGCTCGAGCGCATCACGCTCGCGGACTGGCGCGGCATGCTCGACGCGCACGCCACCGGCACGTTCCTCTGCACGCGCGAGTTCCTCTCGCCGATGCGCGAGCGGGGCTTCGGACGCGTGGTGAACATCGCCTCCACCGCGGGTCTCGAGGGCGGGCGCTATATCTCCCACTACTGCGCGGCGAAACACGCCGTGGTGGGCTTCACGCGTGCGGTGGCGTGCGAACTGGCGGGCAGCGGCGTGACGATCAACGCGCTCTGCCCTGGTTACGTGGACACGCCCATGACGCAGCGCACCATCGCGAACGTCGTGGCGCGCACCGGACGCACGACCGAAGCGGCGCTGGCGTCGGTGCTCGCGTCGGCGGACCAGGAGCGACTGCTCAGCCCGACAGAGGTCGCGGCGGCCGTACTCGAACTCTGCGGCGTTGCGGCGGCCGGCACGAACGGCCGCGCCATCACACTCATGCCCCGGGGAGACACATGCATCTCGAGATCGTGAACCCCGAGTCGCTCGGGGCCCCGAGGGGCTGGAGCCACGGCGTGCTCGCACCGCTCGGCGGCCGACTGTTGTTCGTCGCCGGCATGGCCGGCTGGAGCGCGAACGCCGAAGGCGACCCGCCTGGATTCGTCGCGCAGTTCGGCCGGGCGCTCGACCAGGTGCTGACCGTGGTGCGCGCGGCGGGCGGGGAGCCCACGGACGTGGCGCGACTCACCGTGTATGTCACCGACCTGGCCGAGTACCGCGCGCAGCTTCGAGCGTTGGGAGAGGTCTGGCGCGAGCGATTCGGCCGATACTATCCGGCCATGGCGCTGCTCGAGGTGAAGGGGCTCGTGGACCGCGGCGCCCTGGTCGAGATCGAAGCGACCGCCGTCTTACTCGGGGAGACGCGGACATGAGCCTGTCGCCCAGGTCGTTCCTCTATCACCACGACGCTGCCACTGGCGTGGCCACGATCACGCTCAACCGGCCCGACCGGTTGAACGCGCTCACATTCGACGTCTACGCCGAGCTGCGCGACACGTTCGCCGCACTCGACACCGAGCCGGGTGTGCGCTCGATCGTGCTGACCGGCGCTGGCCGGGGATTCTGTTCGGGCGGTGACGTCGAGGACATCATCGGCGCGCTGTTCGGCCGGAGCGCGGAGGGATTGCTCGAGTTCACGCGTATGACGTGCGACGTGGTGGCGAATATGCGCCATTGCCGCCGGCCGATCGTCGCGGCGTTGAACGGCACGGTCGCCGGCGCGGGCGCCGTGCTCGCCGCCGCCAGCGACGTGCGCTTCGCCGCCGAGTCCGCGCGCATCGCGTTCCTGTTCGTGAAGGTGGGGCTCTCCGGCGCCGACATGGGCGTGTCGTGGCTGTTGCCGCGGCTCGTCGGCCAGGGCAACGCGAGCGAGTTGCTGTTCACCGGCGACTTCATCACCGCGCAGCGCGCCTACGAGATGGGCCTCTACCAGCGGGTGCTGCCCCAGGAGCAACTGTTGCCCGAGGCCATGGCGTTCGCCGAGAAGCTCGCGCGCGGACCGTCCGACGCGCTCGCCGTGAGCAAGCAGGCGATCGCCATCGAATCGACCATGACGCTCGAGCAGGCACTCGACCACGAGGCACGAGTGCAGGCGGAGCTCATGGTGAACCCGAACTATCGCGAGGCGTACGAGGCGTTCCGCGCCAAGCGGGCGCCCACGTTCCAGTGAGCATCCCCGAACTCGCCCCGATCCGCGCCTTCCTCGGCGTGCAGCACCCGGAGTTCGCCGCGGGCGTGAGCGCGTTCGCCGCTCGCGAACTCGTGTCCCGGCCCGAGCCGGCCGACGACGACGCGGGCCGGCGGGAGGCGCGCGCGTTGCTCGCCGTGCTGGGGCGAGCCGGCGTGTTCGCCCCGATCGGCACACGCGACTGGCGCGCCTGCTGCCTGGCGCGCGAGGCCCTCGCGGCCGCGTCACCACTCGCGGACGCCGTGTTCGCGCTGCAGGGGTTGGGCGTCGTGCCCATCCTGCTCTCGGGCAACGAGGCGATGCGCGAGCGCTGGCTCGCCCGGACGCTCGCGGGCGACGCCATGGCGGCATTCGCCATGACCGAGCCCGGCGCCGGCTCCGACGTGGCGTCGATGACGACGCGGGCGAAGCGCGAGGGCGACTCCTATGTGCTCGATGGCGCCAAAGCGTTCATCTCGAACGCCGGGATCGCCGACTACTACTCGGTGTTCGCGAGCACCGATCCCGAGGCGGGGAGCCGCGGCATCAGCTGCTTCGTCGTGCCCGCGGACGCGCCCGGCCTGCGATTCGTTCGCGCCCAGATCTTGTCGTCGCCCCATCCGCTGGGCGAGATCGCGTTCGAGGGCTGTCGCGTTCCCGTGGCGAACCGCCTGGGCGAGGAGGGGCGCGGGTTCGTGCTCGGCTTGAAGACGCTCGATCGGTTGCGTGCCACCGTCGGCGCCGCCGCGTGCGGCATGGCGGCGCGCGCGTTGGACGAGGCGCTGGCGCACGCGCGCAGTCGCCGCCAGTTCGGGAAGCCGCTCGGCGATTTCCAGCTCGTTCAGGAGAAGCTTGCGCGCATGGCCACCGAGCTGGCCGCGGCGCGGCTGCTGGTCTATCGCGCGGCATGGGAAGCCGACGGCGGGGCGGAACGCGTGACGCTCGAGGCGGCCATGGCCAAGCTCTACGCAACGGAGGCCGCGCAGCGCATCGTGGACGACGCCGTGCAGGTGCTGGGGGGCGCCGGCGTGCTCGCCTCGCACCCGGTGGACCGACTGTATCGCTCGGTGCGCGCGCTGCGCATTTACGAGGGCACGAGCGAGATCCAGCATCTCGTCATCGCCGGCCTGCTGCTCGAAGAGCGCGACGCGTGAAGGTCGTGTGCCTGGGCGGCGGGCCCGCGGGACTGTTTTTCGCCGCGCTCCTCAAGCAGGCCGATGCGCGCCACGACGTGACGGTGATCGAGCGCAACCGCCCCGACGACACGTTCGGGTTCGGTGTGGTGTTCTCGGACGCCACCGAGGAGGCGTTGGCGAAGGCCGATCCGCTCATCACCGAGGCGATGGGACGGCACGCGCACCGCTGGGACGACATCGAGATCAATTACCGCGGCGAGAAGCTCATCTCCACCGGGCACGGCTTCTCGGGGCTCTCGCGGCGCACGTTGCTCGGACTGCTGCACGAACGCTGCCGCGCTTCCGGTGTGCGGCTCTGCTTCAACCGGGACGTGCGCGATCCGGAGGAGTTCCGCGACGCGGACCTTGTGGTGGCGGCAGACGGCGTGAACTCGCTGGTCCGCGAGCGTTATCGCGACCAGTTCCTGCCGCGCGTGGACGAGCGCCCGAATCGGTTCGTGTGGCTGGGGACGACCCGTCCGTTCCCGGCGTTCACGTTCTACTTCAAGGCCGACGCGCACGGGTTGTGGCGCGTGCATGCCTACCAGTACGAGCCGGGTGCTTCCACGTTCATCGTCGAGGCGACCGAGGCGACCTGGCTTTCGGCCGGGCTCGAGCACGCGGACGAAGCGGCGACACTCGAGTTCTGCGAACGCCTGTTCGCCGATGAGCTGGAGGGTCACCGGCTCATCTCCAACCGCTCCATCTGGCGGCGATTCCCCACCGTGAGCAACGCGCGCTGGCATCACGGAAACGTCGTGCTCATGGGCGATGCCGCGCACACGGCGCACTTCTCGGTGGGCTCGGGCACCAAGCTGGCGATGGAGGACGGCATCGCGCTGGTCGCGGCGCTGCGCGACCACCCGCGGGTGCCGGAGGCACTCGACTCCTACGTGGCAGCGCGCCGGCCCGCGGTCGAGAGCCTGCAGCGCGCCGCACAGGTGAGCTTGCAGTGGTTCGAGGACACCGAGCGCTACATGCGGCTCGAACCGCTTCAGTTCGCGTTCACGCTGCTCACGCGCAGCCTGCGTGTGACGCACGAAAACCTGAAGCTGCGCGACCCCGTGTTCGTGGCGCGCGTGGACGCGTGGTTCGCGCGTCACGCGGCCGAGGCGGCGGGCGTGCCGGCGCGCACTCCGGCGGCGGCGGAGCCGTCGCCACCTCCCATGTTCACGCCGTTCAAGCTACGCGGACTCACACTCGCCAATCGCGTCGTCGTCTCGCCCATGTGCCAGTATTCGGCGGTGGACGGCATGCCGGATGACTGGCACCTCGTGCACTTGGGCTCGCGCGCGATCGGCGGCGCCGGCCTGGTGTTCGCCGAGATGACCGACGTGAGCGCCGACGCCCGCATCTCACCCGGGTGCACCGGGCTATGGAAACCCGAGCAAGCCGACGCGTGGCGGCGGATCGTGGAGTTCGTGCACGCGCACTCGGCGGCCAGGATCGCCATGCAGCTCGGGCACGCGGGGCGCAAGGGCGCGACGCGCCGCATGTGGGAGGGGGACAACGATCCCCTGCCTGCCGGAGGCTGGCCGGTCGTCTCGGCGTCGCCGATCCCGTATCGCGAGGGGAGCCCCGTGCCGCGCGAGCTCTCGGCCGCCGAGATGCGCACGATCGTCGCCGATTACGTGCGTGCCGCGAAGCTGGCCGAGGACGCCGGCTTCGACCTGCTCGAGATCCACATGGCGCACGGCTACCTGCTCGCCAGCTTCCTCTCGCCGCTCACGAACCGGCGCAAGGACGGGTTCGGCGGCACGCTGGAGCATCGCCTGCGCTTCCCGCTCGAGGTGTTTGATGCCGTTCGCGACGCGTGGCCAGCTTCCAAGCCGATGAGCGTGCGCATCTCGGCCGTGGACTGGGCACCGGGTGGCATGGAACCGGCCGACGCCGTCGAAGTCGCCCGCGCACTGCACGCGCACGGCTGCGACGTCGTGGACGTCTCCGCGGGCCAGACGGTGGACGATCAGCAGCCGGTCTACGGGCGGCTGTTCCAGACACCGTTCGCCGAGCGCATCCGGCACGACGTGGGCATCGCCACCATGTCGGTGGGGAACATCTCGTCCTACGCCGACGTCAACACCATCCTCGCAGCCGGCCGGGCGGACCTGTGCCTGCTCGCGCGCGCGCACCTGTGGGACCCGTACTGGACACGGCACGCGGCGTTCGAACTGGGCCACGTGCTTCACTGGCCGGATCCGTACGCGACGCTCGACCGCTACCGGCCCCGCTTCCTCTGACCCGCGCCCGACGCGCACGGAGACGCACCCATGGCGCTCACCTATTCGAGTTACCTCAAGATCGACGAGTTGCTTGCGCTGCAGCAACCGGTCTCGGACGGTCCCGAGCACGACGAGACACTGTTCATCGTGATCCACCAGGTGTATGAGCTGTGGTTCAAACAGGTGATTCACGAGCTCGACTTCCTCGTGCTGGCGCTCGGCCGCGGCGACGCGCCGCGGGCGCTGCACACGTTCAAGCGCGTGCTCACCATCCTCAAGGTGCTGGTGCACCAGATCGACGTGCTCGAGACCATGACGCCGCTCGAGTTCCTCTCGTTCCGCGAGCGGCTCGAGTCGGGTAGCGGTTTCCAGTCATTGCAGTTCCGCGAGCTGGAGTTCCTGCTCGGGAACAAGCGCGCCGAGGCGCTCAC
>JANNKI010000060.1:0-9399 GCA_031396225.1 bacterium
ATCGCCCACACCGGCACGCCGTGCTCGCGGGCGGCGAGCGCCGCGGTGTAAGAGCCGATCTTGTTGACGATGCCCTGCTCGGTCACCGCGTCGGCCCCGAGCCACACCGCACTCACCTGTGAGATGAGCAGCGGCAGCGCCGCGTCGGCCACGAGCCAGGTCTCGATGCCGGCGGCGGCCAGCGCCCGCGCGGTGTCGCGGCCCTCGAAGCGTGGCCGGCTCTCCGCCACGATCGCCCGCACCCGGCGGCCATTGGCCGCCAACTCTGAAATCGCGGCGAGAACACCTTCGCTCGACGACAGCGTCGCCACCCACGGCTCGCGCGCGGTCACGAGCTGGGCCGCGACCTTGGCGGCGTCGCGGACGGCGCGCCCCAGGTCCTCGCGCTCGGCGTCGCAGCTGGCGGCGAGGTGCGCGCGCAGCTCGTGCACGCGTTCTCCCCGCACGACCGACGTGTCGGCCACGGCCAGCGCGCGTGCCGCCAGCTGGTGCACGAGCGCCATGCTTGGCTGCGACGCCTGCGCCGCACGGAGCCACGTGAGCAGCGCCGCGCGCAGGCCAGCCGAGTCCGTGCTGCGGTCGGTCAGGACGAAGCGCTCGAGCTCGTCGAGGAGCGTGCGCGCCACGCCGCCCGAGCCGGAACGCAGGTCGGAGGCGAAGGGTCCCGTCATCGCCGACTCACGCGGGGGCTCACTTGCCGAACAGCTGCTGGAGCCAAAGCAGCGTGGTCTGTCGGCCCAGCTCGCCGAACGCCTCGGTGAGCGGAATGTCCTTGGGACAGACCTCCACGCAGTTCTGGGCATTGCCACAGTCCGCGAGTCCGCCGCGGCCCATGATCTCGGTCAGCCGTTCCCGCGCGTTCATGCGGCCGGTGGGATGGCTGTTGAACAGCCGCACCTGCGCCAGCGGCGCGGGGCCCATGAAGTCCGAGTTGTCGTTGTACTGCGGGCACACCTCCATGCAGCAGCCGCACGTCATGCACCGCGAGAACGCATAGCTCACCTCTTGCTCGGCGGGCGAGAGGCGAGGGCCCGGCCCGAGGTCGTAGGAGCCGTCGATGGGAATCCAGGCTTTCACGCGCTTCAAGGCGTCGAACATGGGCGTGCGGTCGACTTGAAGATCGCGCACGACCGGGAACTTGCGCAGCGGCTCAAGCGTCACCGGGCCGTCGCCGAGCGGATCGATCAGCGCGGTGCACGACTGCCGGGGCTTGCCGTTCACGAGCATGGTGCACGAGCCGCACACCTCCTCGAGGCAGGACGACTCCCAGTGGACCGGCGTGGTCTGCTCGCCCTGCCGTGTCACCGGGTGCTTGCGGATCTCCATCAGGCACGAGATCACGTTCATGTTCGGCTGCCAGGAGAGCGAGAACTCCTCCCAACGATCCCGACCGGTCGGCGAATCCTGTCGCTTGACCCGAAGCTCGATCGTCTGACGCGCCATCGTCGCCTCCTAGTCGTACTTGCGCTCGACCGGCGCGTAGAGCGACACGTCCACGGGGTCGTAGCGGAAACGCGGGGCTTCAGGAGCGAACGAGGCGATCGTGGTCTTCAACCAGTTCATGTCGTCGCGCTGGGGGAACTCCGGCTTGTAGTGCGCCCCGCGACTCTCGTCGCGCGCCAGCGCGCCAAGCGTGACCACTCGCGCCAGGTGCAGCATGTTCCAGAGCTGGTTCAGGAACGACAGCGGGGCATTGGACCACGTGCCGTGGTCGAGCACGCCGGCCCGATGCCATCGCTCCTGGAGCTGCTGGAGTTTCGCGTCGGTCTCCTTGAGCTTCGCGTTGTCGCGCACGATGGTGACGTTCTCGAGCATCGTCTTCCCGAGCTCGTCGGCCAACACGTACGGGTTCTCGGGACCCTCTCGCCGGGACAGGTCGGCGAAACGGTCTGTCCATTGCCGCTCCGCGGCCTCCAGCAGCGACGAGGGCGTTGCGGCGGCGGCTCTCCCGCCCGCGTTCCACGCCAGCACCGCCGGGCCCGCCAACTGGCCGGCGTAGACGCAGGACAGCAGCGAGTTGGCGCCGAGGCGATTGGCGCCGTGGTACTGGTAGTCGCACTCGCCCACCGCGTAGAGGCCCGGGATGTTCGTGGCCTGGTTGCGCGGGCTCGACAGGTTCAGGAACCCGTCACTGGTGCGCTCGTAGTCCACCCACAGTCCGCCCATGGAGTAGTGGACGGCCGGGTAGATCTTCATGGGCTCTTCGCACGGATCGTCGCCCGTGAACTTCTCGTAGATCTCGAGGATCCCCTCGAGCTTCTTCTTGAGCACCTCGCGCGGGATGTGGGTGAGGTCCAGGTACACGGCCATCTCGCCGCCCACGCCGAGGCCGAGGTCCACGCACACGTGGTGGATCTCGCGGCTCGCCACGTCGCGCGGCACGAGGTTCTTGTACTTGGGATAGCGCTCCTCGAGGAAGTACCAGCGGTCGTTCTCGGGGATGCCGCGCGCCGCTCGAGGGTCGCCCTTCTGCCTTGGCACCCACAGGCGACCGCCCTCGCCGCGCGCGGACTCGCTCATGAGGCGATGCTTGTCCATGCCGGGGATGGCGGTCGGGTGGATCTGGATGAACTCGCCGTTGCCGTAATCGGCGCCGTCCATGTAGGCCGCCGCCGCGGCCGAGCCGGAGTTGATGAGGGAGTTGGTGCTGCGCCCGAACATGAGCCCCGGCCCGCCGGTGGCCATGACCACCGCCGCAGCGCCGAACGCACGGGGCTGCATGGTCTTGAGATCGAGCGCGGTGAGCCCCACGCAGCGTCCGTCGCCGTCGCGAATGGCGCCCACGAACTCCCAGCCTTCGTATTTGGTCACGAGGCCTCCGGCCTCGTGGCGGCGGACCTGTTCGTCGAGGGCGTACAGCAGCTGCTGGCCGGTGGTGGCTCCGGCGAACGCGGTGCGGTGATGCAGCGTGCCGCCGAAGCGCCTGAAGTCGAGCAGGCCCTCGCTCGTGCGGTTGAACGTGACGCCCATGCGGTCGAACAGGTGGATCACGCCGGGCGCGGCGTAGCACATGCCCTTCACTGGCGGCTGGTGCGCCAGGAAGTCGCCGCCGCGGCAGGTGTCGTTGAAGTGGATCTCGGGCGAGTCGTTCTCGCCCTTCACATTGACCGCCCCGTTGATGCCGCCCTGCGCGCACACCGAGTGCGAGCGCTTCACCTGCACGATGGAGAACAGGTCCACCGGCACGCCGGCTTCGGCCAGCTTGATCGTGGTCATGAGGCCGGCGAGTCCGCCCCCGACCACCGCGACGCGTGGGGCGGCCATCAGCGCGAACCTCTCTCGAGCACCACCGCGCCATGTTCGCCGGCGTGCGGCTTCTGCAGGAAGTCCAGCCGCAGTCCCTTGAAACCGAACAGCGCCGCGATGCCAAGTGCGGACAGCGCCAGGAACACGATCAGGCTCACGCGCGCCGCCAGGCGCTGCGCGTCACGGCTGGTCACGAGGCCCCAGTGGATGGCGAAGCCAAACAGGCCATTGCCGAAGTGGAAGCAGGCGGCCACGGTCCCCAGTACGTAGAACGCCATCACCGCGGGATTCGCGAGGTGCTGGTTCACGTACTGGTAGGGGCTCGCCGACGTGAGGTAGTCGCCGGAGAAGCGCAACGCCCACGTGTGGTACAGGAGATAGAACACCAGCAGCAGGCCGCTCGCGCGCTGCAGCGTGTATTGCCAGTTCCGGGCGTAACCGTGCTTGCCCACGTTCGACTGCGACGTGGTGGCGATCAGGATGCCCAGGACCATGTGGAACAGGATGGGCAGCCAGATGCCGAACACCTCGAGCAGCACCACGAACGGCAGGCGGGCGAGGTCGGCCGCGGCGGTGTCGAACGCCTCGGGGCCCTGGAGCGAGCGGGCGTTCGTGAACAGGTGCTCGAGCAGGAACACGCCCACGGGCACCACGCCGGTCAAGGAATGCAGGCGCTTGAGCGTGAAGTAGGTGCGGTCCGAGACCTTCATGGGGCGAACCCTCTCCCTGGAGATTGTGCAGAATCCGGACCAAAATAGCAGACCCGCCGCCGACTCGCCCGTGGGCGGAGCCGACGAGCCCCGGAGTGAGCGTTCTCGGGCACAACGGGTTGCGAGCGCTGCCCCGGTGGCGACCGGTGCTCGGCCCGTGCTACCGTGCGACGTCATCCGGCAGGAGGAAGGGCTCAGGGAACGGTCCTTTCGGGGCGCCTCGGCGCCGCCGGCCCGCGCGGTGGTTCGACTCCACCGCGGTCCCGCTGCCCCACGGAGAATCACCGGCTTCCATGACGGTCCCCGTCCAGGAACTCATCGAGCACCAGCTGCTTCCGCGCGTCTCCAAACCCAATCGCTACCTGGGGCACGCGCTGGGAGCGGCCGCCAAACCGCTCGATTCGGCGGAGGTGCGCGTGTTGATCGCGTTCCCGGACGCCTACGAGATCGGGCTCTCCAACCTGGGCATCCGCATCCTGCACCACGTGCTGAACAGCCGCACCGACACGGCGTGCGAGCTGACGTTCGCGCCGTGGCCCGATGCCGAAGCCGAGATGCGTCGGCTGGGCATCCCGCTGTTCTCGCTGGAGTCGCACGAACCGGCCACGCGCTTCGATGTGCTGGGCTTCTCGCTCCAGTACGAACTCCAGTACACGAACGTGCTCATGATGCTCGAGCTGGCGGGACTGCCGCTCAAGAGCGTGGAGCGTGACGCGAGCCATCCGTTGGTCATCGCCGGCGGCGCACAGGCGTTCAGCCCCGAGCCCATGGCCGAGTTCATCGACGCGTTCGTGATCGGGGACGGCGAGGAAGTGATCCACCGCGTCGTGGACCTGGTGCGACTGGGCAAGCGTGAAGGCTGGGCCCGGCCCGCGCTGCTGCGCCGGTTGGCGCACCTGCCGGGCACGTATGTGCCGTCGGGCTACGCCACAGTCACGACCGCCGAGGGCTGGCAGGTGCCACGCGCGCGTCCCGGGTTCCCGGACCGTGTGTGGTCTGCGTACGTGAAGGAGCTGAAGGCCGAGTACTACCCGCCCATGCCGCTCGTGCCCGTGGGCGAGATCACGCACGACCGCCTGTCGGTGGAGGTGATGCGCGGCTGCACGCGCGGCTGTCGCTTCTGCCAGGCGGGCATGATCAATCGCCCGGTGCGTGAGAAGCCCGCGCAACAGGTGGTGAGCGAGGTTTTGCGCGGGCTCCAGGGCACCGGGCTCGAGGAGGTGTCGCTCATCTCGCTCAGCACCACCGACCACACCCAGATCGTCGAACAGGTGAACGCGCTGGCCGACCTGCTGTGCCCGACTCGCGTGCAGCTGTCGCTGCCGTCCACGCGCCCCGACAACGTGCCGGTGGACGTGGCGCGCCGCATCGCGGCGCAGAAGAAGGGCACCATCACGCTGGCGCCCGAGGCCGGCAGCCAGCGCATGCGCGACGTGATCAACAAGAACCACACCGAGGCCGAGCTGCTGAACTCGGTGGCCACGGCGGCGCGCGAGGGCTACACGGGCGCCAAGCTCTACTTCATGTGCGGGCTCCCGACCGAGACCGACGACGACCTGAAGGCCATCCTCACGCTGGGGCACAAGGCGTGGCAGGCCGCGCGCGACGCGGGCAACAAGTCGTTCCGCATCGTGGTGAGCGTGTCGCCGCACGTGCCCAAGCCGCACACGCCGTTCGCATGGGCGGCGCAGGTGGCCACCGCGGAGTTGAACCGCCGGCTCGGCGTGCTGCGCGAGGCGGTCAAGGGCAAACCCATCACGCTCAAGTACCGCGACGCCGAGACGAGCCTGCTCGAGGGCGTGTTCACGCGCGGCGACCGCCGGCTGGGCGAACTCATCGAGTCCGCGTATCGCCGCGGCTGCCGCTTCGACGCCTGGAGCGAGCACCTGCGCTTCGCCACCTGGCTCGACGTGTTCGCCGACCATGGGGTGGATCCCGAGCGCTACCTGCTCGAGCGAGACCTCGAGTCCGAGCAGCCCTGGGACGTGGTGCAGTCGCCCGTCACCAAGAAGTTCCTGGTGCGCGACAAGAAACGCGCGGACCAGGCCGCGGTGATCGACGACTGCCGGCTCGAGGACATCTGCTTCTCCTGCGGCGTCGTGGACTGCAACCAGCGGCCGTGGGTCAAACAGCCACATGCGAAACTGGACCTGGACCAGGTCCTCGCCACGCTTCCGGCGCCGGCGTACGGCCGTCGTGCCCGTCTCACGGGCCGAAACGGCGCGTCCGCGACCGCGGGCGGCGTGGCCACGAGCACGCGTTTCCGGATCGAGTTCGAGAAGGGCGCGAGCATGCGCTTCCTCTCGCACCTGGACCTCATGCGCAGCTGGGAGAGGGCCTTGCGCCGCTCCGGGTTGCCGCTCGCTTTCACCCAGGGGCATCACCCGCACATCAAGATGTCGTTCGGGCCCCCCTTGCCGCTGGGATTTCGTTCCCGGGCCGAAGTGTTCGATCTGGAGCTGTCGCGGCCGCCGGGCGTGGACCTCGCCGAGAGGTTGAACGCCGTGCTGCCGGACGGACTCAGGGTCTCCAGCACCCGGCCCATCCTGTACAAGTCTCCCTCGCTCATGAGTCAGTTGGAAGGCGCGAGCTACCGGGTGAGGTTCCCGGCCAGCTACCTCGCCGAAGCCGGGATCGCTCCCGGCGAACTGCATTCGCGGTTGCACGAGCGCGCCGCGCGCCTGTTGGCGCGGGACGTGGTCATCGTGCGACGGAAGAGCGAGGACAAGGCACGCGAATTCGACGCCAGACCTTCGATCGCGGCGATTCACGCCAGCCTCGACGAGGCCCCGGCGGTGCTGGACCTGCACCTGCGCTTCACCCTGCGCGCGTCAGCCCGGCCCGACGACCTCCTCGGACTGCTGGTCCCCGAAGCCGACCCCCGCACCGTGGATGTGGAGCGCACGGCGCTGTGGGCGGACCGGGGAGGAGAGCGGTGCGAACCGCTCACCTTGTTATCGGCGCACTAGGCGAGGCCGGGTTGCGCGTCCGGGAAGGACGCCCGTGAAGCAGCGGATCATCATCAACGCGGATTCGTACGAAACCCGCGTCGCCATTCTCGAGAACGACGAGCTCGCGGAGCTGTTCGTGGAGCGCGCCGACCAGCGGCGCACCGTCGGCGACGTCTACAAGGCCCGCGTGAACGCGGTGTTGCCGGGCATGCAGTCCGCGTTCGTGGACATGGGCCTGACGAAGACCGGATTCCTGCACGCTTCGGACCTGGCCGAATCGCTGTCGACGCTCGAGGACCTGTCCGACGCCGACGAGTCGACCGGCGACCACAAGCGCCGCCGCCGCGCCCCGGTGCCGAAGATCGAGGACCATCTCAAGAAGGGTCAGGAGATCCTCGTTCAGATCACCAAGGAGTCCATCGGCACCAAGGGCCCGCGCGTGACGCAGCAGATCAGTCTGCCCGGCCGCTTCTGCGTGCTCATGCCGGGGGTGGACCACATCGGCGTGTCTCGTCGCATCGAGGAGCGCTCCGAGCGCCAGCGCATCAAGGCCATCATCTCGGACCTGAAGCCCAAGAACGTGGGCGTGATCGCGCGCACGGTGGGCGAGGGCAAGGGCGATGCCGAGTACGCCGCCGACATCAAGCATCTGGCTCGACTGTGGGCGAAGCTGGAGAAGAAGGCCCAGGGCGCCCGCGCGCCCTCGCTGGTGCACCGCGAGCTGGAGATGTCCGCCAGCTTGATCCGTGACCTGTTCACGGACGACGTGGAGGAAGTGTTCATCGACGACGCCGACTCCTACGGCGACATCGAGCAGTACCTGAAGGCCGTGAGCCCCGAGCTGGCGGACCGCGTGCGTCTCTACAAGGGCAGGGACCCCATCTTCGACGCCTTCGGCATCGAGCCCCAGATCGAGAAGACGTTTGAGCGCAAGGTCTGGCTCAAGAAGGGCGGCTACATCTGTATCGACCACGCCGAGGCGCTGGTGGCCGTGGACGTGAACACGGGGCGATTCACGGGCAAGAAGAACCAGGAAGAGACCATCTTCCGCACGAACATGGAAGCGGCGGTCGAGGTGCCGCGCCAGCTTCGGCTGCGCGACATCGGTGGCATCATCGTGGTGGACTTCATCGACATGGAGTCGGAGTCGAACAAGCGCGCCGTGCTCGACACGCTGCGCACCGAGCTGCGCAAGGACCGAGCGCGGACCAAGGCGTTCGCCGTGTCGGACCTCGGGCTGATCGAGATGACGCGCCAGCGCGAGCGCTCGTCGCTGCTGCACTATTACACCGAGGACTGCCCCACGTGCGGCGGCCTCGGGAAGGTGCCGAGCAACGAGACCATGCTCGTCAAGCTCGAGCGCGCGCTGCGGCGCGTGGCGGCGCTGGGCGGCAACAAGCGCATCACCGTGAAGACCGCGCCCGACGTGGCGCTCTACTTCGTGGAGGCCGAAGCTCGACGCTTCGCCGAGTTGGAGAAGCGATTCAAGCTGCAGGTGGACCTGAAGGACGACCCGCAGTTGAAGCGCGGCGAGATGCGGATCTTCAACGACAAGAAGCAGGACCTGACCAAGCAGGTCGTCGGAGCGGTCCCGGGGACGTGAGAGTCGGGGGAGGGGGGGGGGCCCGGGGGGCTTTCTTGGGGGCCGCCGCTACGGTCCCGACGCCGGGCCCCGCGCCACCCCCGGGAGGGCCGCTCTCCCGGGAACTTCGTATCCGCACCGGCTGGCTAGCGCACCAGGATCATCCGCTGCCGCTGGCTCGCGCCCCCCGCCAGCGCGCGGAACCAGTAGGCACCCGACGTGGCGGGCCGCCCGCCCTCGGTGCGCGCGTCCCACACCAGCCGCGTGGTGCCTGCAGGCAACACGCCCGCGTGCACGGTGCGCACGCGCCGCCCGCTCGCGTCGAAGACGCCCAGCTCCACCCAGGCGCTGCGCGCGAGCGTGAGCGCGAGCGCGACCGGGCCAGCGGCGGGATTGGGCCGCGGCATGCCCAGCTCCAGCGAGGGGAGCACCACCGGCTCCACGCCGAGCCGTTCGGCGCAGATGTCGAATGAGCCGCCACCGCGCGTGATGTCACGTGCGGCACTCGCCGACGATGTGCCGGTCTGGGCCTTGAGGCCCACGAGCCGGCTGCCCGGAGCGACCGCCGAGCCGGTGACGTGCGCGTTCAGCGTGCCGAGGGCGAGCCGCACGCGCACCTCGTCGTCGGCCGTCAGGAACTGCCCGCCGGTGGCCACGCCCAGTGTCGTGAGCGTGTGCGAGCCGTTCGTCGCCCGAACCGCGCGGCCGAACCGGAACGTGGGCGTGGACGATGCGTCGGTCGCCGCCTCGACGTAGAACTTCTCGCCGCGCTCCGGATTGCCGGCTGGCGCGTTCGCCGTGAAGTAAGCACGGTAGAACGCGTTCGGGGGAATCGCCGACAGATCGCTCACGCGGAAGCGGGCCTCGAGGATCGCCGCGCTGCCCTGTACGTCGCAGCGGTAGTCCACGG
>JANNKI010000086.1:0-9822 GCA_031396225.1 bacterium
GATCACGGCCACCGGCACGCCCGTGATGCGCTCGGTGAGCACGATGTCCTGCTCCTCGGCGGCGAGAATCGCCGCTTTGTACGAGTCGCTCGCGCCGCACTCGTTCGTGGCGATGAAGCGCGTGCCGCACTGGACCCCGGCGTGGCCCATGCGCAGCGCCTCCACGAACCCCGCGGCGTCTCCCACGCCGCCCTCGCACACGACGGGCAGGCCGAACGGGAGCAACTCGTCGAGCAATGCGCGCGGATCGCGCGGCCCCGCGTGGCCGCCGGCGCGGCGGTTGACGGCGATCAACCCGTCGGCGCCGCCGTCGCGCGCCTTCTTCGCCCACTTGGCCTCGGTCACGTCGTGGTACACCACGCCGCCTACGGCGTGCGCCTTGTCCACGACCCAGCGCGGGTCGCCGAGCGACGTGACGAAGAAGCGCACGCCCTCCTCGATCGCCTCGTCCACCCAGCGCTTCATGCGCTCGAGGTAGCGTCGCGACGACTTCTCGATCAGCGCGTTCATGCCGATGGGTTTGCGCGTGAGCGCGCGCACGCGGCGCAGCCCGTCGCGGAACTCCAAGCCGTGCACGAACGTGAACGTCACCGGCTGCACGATGCCGATGCCGCCGGCTTCCGACACCGCCGCCACCAGCTCCACGTTGCTGCACGGGTACATGGCGCCGCAGATGAGCGGCACCTCGATGCGCGCGTGTCGCGTCAGCGGCGTGTCGAGCGTCTCGCCACCCGCGCGCCCGGAGGGCGCGATCATCATGAAACC
Organism: bacterium; assembly: GCA_031396225.1. Lineage (GTDB taxonomy): Bacteria > Eisenbacteria > RBG-16-71-46 > RBG-16-71-46 > RBG-16-71-46 > JAIOPA01. Next base: position 766 of record JANNKI010000086.1, read on the forward strand.
GCCAACCCCAGCCGCCAGTGCACGCGCACGGCGGCCACGCGGTCACCGCCGGCGTCGTGGATGTCGGCGCGCACCTCGAAATCGGTGTCGCCGTGAACCTCGGGCACGACCACGCGGCTCTCGGCCACCAGCGTGCCGCGCGCCTTCTTCAGGTACTCCGACTCGATCCGCAACACGATGCCACGCACGCCCGCGGGCAGCGCGGTGGTCATGGCCAGCCCGCTCGCGAGTTCGCCCAGATTCGTGAGCGCCACGGCGTGCACCGAGCCCAGGTGATTTCGCACGGCGCGGCGGTCGCGCAGCGCGAGCTTCACCTGGCCGGGCGAGAGCGCCAGCACCGTGGCGCCGATGCTGCCGCTGTAGGGCACCAGCCGTCCGAATATCGCGCCGAAGATGGCACGGCCGAAGGGAAGCGACTCGCAACGCCGCCACAGCGACAGCAGCCGCGCGCCGGGCGCGGAACCCGCCCGCAGCACGCCGCTCACCCGGTCCGGCCCGCGCGCCTGTGCTTGGCGACCTGCACGAGCAGGTCCCACGAGGTCCCGGCCGCATTGCCGAGGATCATGCAGATCGCGCCGGTCATCATGTAGAGCATCTCGGGGATGCCCAGGAACAGGCCCGCAGCGGTCAACAGCATCATGAGGTAGCCGATGATGGGAATCAGGAGGCGCCGGCGGACCTGCCGCCGCGTGAACCCCGCTTCGTCGTGGTGGCGGGCGGCGCGCGAGAGCGTCGTGGTGAACCACAGCCCGGCCACGCTCGCCCCGGCCAGCATGATCGCGGTCTGGCGAGCGCCCGTGGGCGGCACCAGCATGAACAGCGAGGCAAACAACACGAACGTGAATGAGAGGAGCGTCACCCGCGACAGGGCGAGCAGGTGCTCGTGCGACTCCTCCACCAGGCGGTCGAGGTGCAGGGACAGCGCGACGAACAGCAATCCGGCGAGCGTCACGGCCGCGGTCCCGGACATCAGGTAGAAGTCGTGCCAGCGCTCGATCAACTCTCGGGCGGTCAGCACGTGTGGCACCGCACCCGCGGTGGTCTCGGCGAGTAGCAGCAGCGCCATCACAGTCCCAGCTCGCCGGCGATGCCGATCATGGCGTCGCGCACGAACGCGATGTGGCCGTCAAGCTCCACGCCCAACTCGGCCGCGCCATTCACGATGTCGTCGCGATTGACGTTCCGGGCGAACCCGGCGCTCTTCATCTTCTTCTTCACGGACCCCACCTCGACGGCGGTCAGCTTTTTCTCGGGGTTCACCAGCGCGCACGCGACCAGGAATCCGGACAGTTCGTCGCAAGCGAACAACGCCCGCGCCATGAGCGTGTCACGCGGCACGCCGGAGTAGCTGGCGTGGCCCAGCACGGCGCGGCACACGTCCTCGGGCCAACCTGTGGCGCGCAACACCGCCACGCCCGCCATGGGGTGCAGCTCGGCGGACGGATGCCGCTCCCAGTCGAAGTCGTGGATCAAGCCGGTGAGTCCCCAGCGCTCGGCGTCCTCGCCATACTTGCCGGCGTAGGCCCGCATGGCGGCCTCGACGGCATAGCAGTGCTTGCGCAGGTTCGAGTTCTGCACCCACTCGTGCAGCAGCGACAGGGCCTGCTCGCGTGTCGGCAACGTACCCACCGTCATCTCCTGCCTCCGGGGGCGGCCCCTAAGACAGGAAGGCGGCGCCGTGCGCCGCCTCCGGTCCATCCGCCGTGCGAACCGCTCACTTGTTCTCGAAGTGCTGCTTGTTCTTGTCGATGAAGGGCAGCCACTTCTCGGGCACGCCGTTATCCGGGAAGATCGCCTGCACCGGGCAGGCCGCCTCGCACGCCTGGCAGTCGATGCACTCGTCCGGGTGGATGTAGAACTGGTCCTCGCCCTCGTAGATGCAGTTGACGGGGCACACCTCGACGCACGACTTGTCCTTCACCCCGATGCAGGGCTCGGCGATGATGAACGGCATGACGGAACCTCCGAACGGACACGGGCACGCCCCGGGGCGCGCACGAGGACGAGCAGCTTCACAGGAACGCGGACGAGTCTAGAGGCCACCGCCGAGCGCTGGCAAGACACCGGCCCTTGACCGCAGCGCGGGCGCTGACCGAGACTCGCTGGCTTCGGTACGCGCACTCCCGCCTCGACCCCCGGAAGCCCATCCCGACATGGACAGCCAGCCCGACCTTTCCTCGCTCCGCATCGATCGTTCACCCGCTCCGGCCCGCCGGGGCGCGGCCCCCGCCCTGTTGATCGTGCTCGTGCTGGCCGTGGTGGCCGTGGCCGTGTTCCTCGGCACGCGCCTCGCCAACAACGGCGGCGCGCTCACGGTGACCGTGGGCACGGCCGAGGCGACGGGCGGCGGGAGCCTCTCGGGCCAGGGCATCAGTGCCAACGGCTATGTCGTGGCCCGCACCAAGGCGAGCGTGTCGAGCAAGATCCTCGGCCGGCTGGCCTGGGTGGGCATCACCGAAGGCTCGCACGTGCGAAGGGGCGAAGTCATCGCGCGGCTCGAGAGCGCCGACTACGAGGCCGCCTTGAACGCCGCGAACGCCACCGTGGCGCAGCTCGAGGCCCAGACCGTACAGGCCCAGCGCGACCTGAAGCGAGCGCAGGCGCTGCGCGCCAAGGACCTGCTGTCGGACTCGGAGCTGGAAGCCGCCCAGACGCGGCTCGAGGTGGCGACCGCCCAGGCAAACGCCGGGCGCGCGCAGGCGCGGCTGTCGCAGGCGAACCTCGAGAACACTCGCGTGCGGGCCCCGTTCGGCGGCACCGTGCTGCGCAAGGACGCCGAGGTGGGCGAGATCGTGGCGCCGTCGTCCGCGGGCGGCGGGCTCACGCGCACGGCCATCGTGACCATGGCGGACCTCACCACGCTCGAGGTCGAGGTGGACGTGAACGAGGCGTACATCGCGCAGATCCGCAACGCGCAGCCGGCGCGCATCACGCTCGACGCCTATCCCGACACGTCGTTCTCGGGCCGCGTGCGCCAGGTGGTGCCCACCGCCGACCGGCAGAAGGCCACGGTGCTGGTGAAGGTGTCCATCCTCGATCGCGATCCGCGCATCCTGCCCGAGATGGGCGCCAAGGTGGTGTTCGAGGCGGGCAGCACGCCCACCCAGGCCGCGCCTCGGCGGGTGTTCGTGCCGCAGGCGGCGATCACGCAGGCGGACGGCAAGGCCTCGGTATGGGTGGTCGAGAACGGCGCCGCCCGGCTCCAGGGAGTGGACGTGGGCCCCGCGCGCGGCGATCGCATCGAGGTGAGACAGGGACTTTCCGGGGGCGAGAGCCTGGTGCTCTCGCCGCCGGCGGGATTGAAGAACGGCAGCAAAGTGAAACTCGACGGGCGCTGACCGCCCGTATCGGAGGATGGTCATGGCATCGGTGGACGTGCGCAATGTGGTCAAGGTGTATCGCCGGGACGCGGAGGAGGTGCGCGTGCTCGACGGACTCTCGCTGACCATTCCCGACGGCTCGTTCGTGGCGCTCATGGGCCCGTCTGGCTCTGGCAAGACCACGCTCCTGAACTTGATCGGCGGCGTGGACCAGCCCACCTCGGGCGACGTCGAGGTGGCGGGCACGAACATCGCGCGCATGAACGGCGCGGCGCTGGCGCGTTGGCGGTCGGCCTCGATCGGCTACATCTTCCAGACCTACAACCTCATCCCGGTGCTCACGGCGCTCGAGAACGTGGAGTTGCCCCTGCTGCTGGTCAGGATGAGCGGCGCCGAGCGGCGCAAGCGCGCCGAGACCGCGCTCAAGCTGGTGGGCCTGGGTGACAGGCTCAAGCACTACCCGCGCCAGCTCTCGGGCGGGCAGGAGCAGCGCGTGGCCATCGCGCGCGCCGTCGTCTCCGACCCCAAGGTGCTGCTCGCCGACGAGCCCACGGGCGACCTCGACCGTAAGTCGGCCGAGGAGGTGCTGCAGCTGCTGGAGCGTCTCAACAAGGAGTTTCACAAGACCATCGTCATGGTGACGCACGACCCGCACGCCGCGGAGCGCGCTACCAGCCGTTACCACCTCGACAAGGGCGTCCTGTCCAACTAGGGGGAGGGCTACCGTGTTCAAGCTGGTGATCGTCAACCTGTTCCGGAATCCGCTGCGCACGTTCCTCACCATGGCGAGTGTGACGGTGGCGCTGTTTCTGTACTGCACGCTCGGTGGCGTGCTCGACACGCTGCAAGAGGCCATCAAGGTGGGCAGCGAGTCGCGGCTGGTGACGCGCAACAAGATCTCGCTCGTGCAGTGGATCCCGATGGCGTACCGCCAGCGCATCGAAGCGGTGCCGGGCGTGAAACGCGTGGCGGTGCAGAACTGGTTCGGCGGCCAGGACCCCGCCGACACGCGCGGTTTCTTCGCCCAGTTCGGCGTGGACGACCCGTACTTCGCGATCTACGGGAAGGACATCGACATCGTGCAGGCCTCGCCCGCCATGGCGCCGGTGACCGTGCCCGAGGGCGCCGACCCCAAGCTGGCGGCCTACTTCGTTGAGCGCACCGCGTGCGTCATCGGCGAAACACTCCTGCTCAAGAAGGGCTGGAAGCTGGGCCAGACCATCACCGTGGCGGGCACCATCTTCCCCGGCAACTGGCCGTTCACCATACGAGCGGTGTACCGCGCCAGGAACAAGTCGTTCGGCGAGGAGATCATGTTCTTCCACTACGCCTATTTGAACGAGAAGGGCATGGGCGGTCAGGGCGCGGCCGGAACGTTCGTGCTGGAGTTGACCGACCCGGCGCAGGCCAGCGCGATCACGCGCGCCGTGGACTCGCAGTTCGAGAATGCGGCGCCGGCCACGCTAACCGAGACGGAGCAGGCGTTCCAGGCCGGGTTCGTGAGCATGTACGGCAACATCCCGTTCGTGCTGCGCGTGATCGGACTGGCGATCGTGTTCAGCATCCTGTTGATCGCGGCCAACACCATGATGACGTCGATCCGCGAGCGCACAGGTGAGATCGGCGTGTTGAAGACGCTGGGCTTCAGCGACGGCGCCGTGTTCGGCATGGTCGTCATCGAGGCCGCCGTCATCACGCTCGGCGGCGGGTTGTTGGGCGCGATCGGCGCCAAGTTCCTGGTCGAGGGGCGTACGATCTTCGGCGGGTTCCTGCCGCCCATGTCCGTGTACTGGGGCACCGTGCTGACCGGCGTCTCGATCGCGCTCGTCATCGGCGCGGTCAGTGGACTCATCCCCGCGATGCAGGCCTCGCGCCTCCGCATCGTCGACGCGCTGCGGCGCGTCGAGTAGGAGGCCCCATGGCGATCCCGTTCTCGTACAACCTGCGCAGCGTGCTGCACCGCCCCGTGTCCACCGCCACCACGGCGCTCGGCATCGGGCTCACCGTGGCCATCTACATCGGGGCGCTGGCGCTGGCGCTGGCGCTGGCCGCCGGCTTCCGCGCCTCGCTCGTCACCACCGGTTCTCCGGACAACGTGCTGGTGCTCCGCAAGGGCGCCGACAGCGAGATCTCGAGCGGCATCTCGCTGGATCACGCCAACATCATCAAGGCGACCCCCGCCGTGGCCGTGGGCCCCGACGGCCGTGCGCGCGCGAGCGCCGAGATGGTGATCGTGGTGAACAAGGACCGCGTGGGGCAGAAGGGCTCCTCGAATGTGATGCTGCGCGGCGTGGACCCGGCGGCGCCGGACCTGCGCGGCGGTGTAAAGATGGTGGCGGGCCGCATGTTCACGCCCGGTACCGACGAGGTGATCGTGGCCAGGCGCATCGCCGGCCGATTCGCCAACTGCAACGTGGGCGACAAGCTGCGCTTCGAGCAGCGCGACTTCACGGTGGTCGGGCAATTCACGGCGTCGGGCTCGGCTTTCGAATCCGAGATCTGGGGCGACGCCAACGTGCTCATGCCTTCGCTGCACCGCGAGGGCTACTACCAGACGCTCGTGTTCCGCATGAAGGATCCGTCTCGCTTCGCGCAGGTCAAGCAGGAACTGGAATCGGACCCGCGGCTCCAGGTGCAGGTTCGGCGCGAACGCGAGTTCTACGCCGAGCAGAGCAACATGTTCTCGCAGCTCATCACCGCCATCGGCACGTTCATCACGGTGATCATGGCGGTGGGCGCGGTGTTCGGCGCCGCGAACACGATGTACGCCGCCATCGGTGCGCGCACGCGAGAGATCGCGATGCTGCTGGTCCTGGGCTTCCGCCCGGGCGCGGTGATGGCGTCGTTCGTGCTGGAGTCGGTGATCATCTCGATCATCGGTGGCCTCGTGGGCTGCGTGCTGTCACTTCCGATGAACGGCATCACCTCGAGCACGACGAACTTCCAGTCGTTCTCCGAGATGGCGTTCCAGTTCCGCATCACGCCACAGATCCTGCTTCAGGGCGTGATCTTCTCGGCCCTCCTCGGCCTGGTCGGCGGGTTCTTCCCGGCGCTCAAGGCTTCCCGCCAGTCGTTGTCACGGTCGTTGCGGGGCTGAACTGGCTCCGTGGTGTCGATCGCCTGATTCCGGAACGGCAAGAGAACATCTAAAGTGGTCCGGTTCACCACCACCCCGTCTGCCCGTCCGAGGAGGCAGCTTTGTCCGGCATCCGTGAGGTCATCATCCTGGGCTCCGGCCCTGCGGGGTACACCGCGGCGCTCTATGCCGCACGCGCGAACCTGAAGCCCCTGCTGTTCACGGGGCTCCAGCCCGGTGGCCAGCTCACCATCACCACCGACGTCGAGAACTACCCCGGCTTCCCGCAGGGCATCCAGGGTCCCGAGCTGATGGACCTCATGCGCGCGCAGGCCGCTCGCTTTGGCACCGAGATCGTGGACACGCTCGTGGACAAGGTGGACTTCTCGCACCGGCCGTTCACCGTGTGGACCGACGGTCAGGCGTATTCGTCGAAGAGCGTGATCGTGGCCACCGGCGCCTCCGCACTGCTGCTCGGGCTAGCGAGCGAGCAGAGGTTCATGGGCTTCGGCGTGTCGGCGTGCGCCACCTGCGACGGGTTCTTCTACAAGGACAAGCGTGTCATCGTGGTGGGCGGCGGCGACACCGCCATGGAAGAAGCCACCTACCTCACGCGCTTCTCACCCGAGGTCCTCGTGGTGCATCGCCGCGACAGCCTGCGTGCCAGCAAGATCATGCAGGAGCGCGCCCAGGCGAACCCGCGCATCCGCTTCATGTGGAACACCGAGATCGTCGAGGTGCTGGGCGAGGAGAACCGCAAGGTCACGGGCGTGAAGCTGCGCGACACGGTCACCGGCGCGGTCACCGAGATGGCGATCGACGGCGTGTTCATGGCCATCGGGCACAAGCCCAACACCGAGTTCCTCGGCAGCCAGCTGCCGCTCGACCCCAAGGGCTACGTGCTGGTGAAGCCGGGCTCGTCATACACCTCCCTCGAGGGCGTGTTCGCGGCCGGCGACGTGCATGACAGCGTGTACCGGCAGGCCGTCACGGCGGCCGGCACCGGCTGCATGGCCGCGATCGATGCGGAGCGCTGGCTCGAAGCGCAGGCCCACGCACTCGTCGCGGGTGCCCCAGCCTCGACCGCCGGAACACACTGACGCGGAGGTCTGCCGTGGAACGAGAGATCCTCGAGTTCGACGTGCAGTTCGTGGGGGCCGGCCCCGCGGGGCTGGCCGGTGCCATCCACCTGGCGAACCTGGTGGCCGCGCACAACGCGAATGCGTCCGACTCCGGAGTGGCGCCGCTGCCCGAGCTGAACATCGCGGTGCTCGAGAAGTCCACCGAGGTCGGCGCACATGGCATCTCGGGCGCGGTCATGGACCCTCGCGCGCTGCGCGAGCTGTTGCCCGACTACGCCAGCAAGGGCTGCCCGATCGAAGCCGAGGTCACGGGCGACGACGTCTACATCCTGTTCGAGCAGTCGTCGTTCCGGCTGCCGTTCGTGCCGCCGGCGCTGCACAACCACGGCAATGCCATCGTCAGCCTGGGTGAACTCAGCATGTGGCTCGCGGCGCAGGCCGAGGAGCGCGGCGTGTTGATCGCCACCGAGACCCCGGCGCAGGCCCCGTTGCTCGACGGCGACAAGTTGCTGGGCGTGCGCACGGGCGACAAAGGTGTGGACAAGCACGGGCAGCGAAAGCCGACCTACCAGCCCGGTGCCGACTGCCTCGCCCGCGTGACGGTGTTGTGCGAGGGCCCGCGCGGCACGATCGGCAAACAGCTCGAGGACAAGCTCGGGCTCACCGACGGCAAGCAGCCCCAAGTCTACGCCGCCGGCGTGAAGGAGCTCTGGGAGGTTCCGGCCGGCCAGGCACAGCGAGGCCGCGTGATCCACACCATGAACTGGCCGCTCCCGGCCAGCACGTTCGGCGGCGGGTTCATCTACGGGCTCTCGGACTCGCTCTGGTACGTGGGGTTCGTCACGGGCCTCGACGCGCAGGATCCCACCAGCGATCCGCACGGCAACCTGCAGCGCTTCAAGCAGCATCCGCTCGTGCGCGCCCTGCTCGAGGGCGGCAAGCCCGTGAGCTACGGCGCCAAGGCGATCCCCGAGGGCGGTTGGTACGCCATGCCGCGACTCTACGCCGACGGGCTGCTGCTGGCCGGCGACACGGCTGGGTTCCTGAACGGCGGGCGCCTGAAGGGCATCCACCTGGCCATCAAGAGCGGGATGCTCGCCGCCGAGCAGGTGCTCGAGTGCCTGCTCGCGGGTGACTTCTCGGCTGCACGCCTCTCCGGCTACGAGAAGCGCGTGGCCGAATCGTGGGCCGGCGCGGAGATGAAGGGCATGCGCAACTTCCACCAGGCGTTCGACAGCGGCCTGTGGACGGCGCTGCCGCGCACCGGCTTCCAGATGTTCATGGGCGGCCTGGACCCGCTGGGCGACCACCTCCCGGGACACGCCGGACACGAGCGCATGAAGAAGCTGCGCGACGTGCACCCGGAGGGCAAGCCCGCGCCGCTCAAGGCCGACGGCAAGCTCACGTTCGACAAGCTTTCGTCGGTCTTCCTCTCGGGGAACCGGACCCGCGACGACCAGCCGAACCACATCCGAATCCAGCGGAACGTTCCGAGAGACCTGGCCGAGGCCTGGGTGCACATGTGCCCCGCCCAGGTCTACGAGGTCGGCGCAGACGCCGGTGACGGCCTCGTCCACGT
>JANNKI010000087.1:0-8878 GCA_031396225.1 bacterium
CGGATGCGGCCCTTGTACACGCACTCCACGCACCACATGCCCGCGTGATCGTGCAGCGGCGTGCCCTGACCGGTGTTCCACACCATGGCGAGCACGGTGTAGCGATTCTCGGGGTCGCGGTGGACGAGGCGACGCGCATAACGCTCCGGGTTGGGCGCCAGGTAGCGCGGCTCGAGGAACTCGGTGCCGGCGGCGAACGATTGTTCGAGGATCTGCTTCACGGCACGACATCGGCCGGCGTCGTCGCGCGGCGTCATGGCCTCGTCGAGACGGCGGACGAGCTCGCGCACGCGCGGATTGCTGTCGATCGGCGTGGTGGACATGGTGAGCCTCCGGGGTTCACATCAGTCTAGCGGGCGCCGCAGGGCGGCCGCCACTGCGAACTCGCCGGCCGGAGGCCGTCACGGGAGAAAGAAAAACGCGATCCCCAGCACCACATACACCGCCAGCAGCATCGCACCCTCGAGCCAGTTGGACTCGCCGTCCTGCGACACCAGGTTCACCACGGCGATCGCCGCGACCACCGCCAGCACTTCGAACGCGCTGAAGCGCAGGTCCATGGGCCCGTGCGGCATGAAGTACGAGGCGAACACCAGCACAGGTGCGACGAACAGCGCGATCTGGATGCTGGAGCCGATGGCGATGTTGAGCGCCAGGTCCATGTGGTTCTTCATGGCCACGATCACCGCCGTGGAGTGCTCCGCGGCGTTGCCGACGATGGCCACCACGATGACGCCCACGAACACCTCGGTGAGCCCGAGTACGTGCGACGTCTCCTCGACCGCGCCCACCAGCATCTCGCTCATCCACGCCACCAGCGCCGTGGCCACCACCAGCGACAGCACCGCGCGGCCCACGTTGACGGGCTGATGCTCGTGTTCCTCGGCGCCGCCGGTGTAGAGGTGGCGGTGCGTCTTGAGCGTGAACAACAGCGACAGCAGGTACGCCACGAACAGCACGATCGCGATCTCGAGCGACAGCGTGCGCTCGATGGCTGCCTCGCGCGCCGGGGTGAGCGTGGCGCGGGCCACCTCGCCCTCGGCGATGAAGTGGAAAACGGCCGGCACGAGCATCGCGAGTGCTTCCAAAGCCAGCAGCGTGGCCGAGGCCGCGGCCGCGACGCGGTCGAACTTCTGGCGCTCGCGCCGCACGCCGCCGGCCACCATGGCCACCCCCAGCACGAGCAGGATGTTGCCGATGATGGAGCCCGTGAGCGAGGCTTTGACGACGTCGTAGAGCCCGTTCTGGAGCGCCACCAGCGCGATGATCAGCTCGGCGGCGTTTCCGAACGTGGCGTTCAGGAGCCCACCGACCCCGGCGCCCAGGCGCGACGCCAGTCGTTCGGTGGCGTCGCCCATGAGGCCGGCGAGCGGGATGATGGCCAGCGCGCTGAACGAGAACACCATGAGCGCGCCCCAGTGAAACGCTTCGGCGAGCGGGGCCAGCACCACGAAGATGAGCAGCGCCTGCATGGCGCGTTGTGGCGTGAGCCAGGGCGACTTCACTTCGGCGTAGGCGGCCATGGCGAGGCAATCTGCCTGACACCGGGCGCGCGTGCAATCGGACAGCCCCGCCACTACGCTGGCGCTCTCGCACGCCTGGAGACAGGGAGGGCCCCGTTGATCAAGTACATCGGCTCCAAACGCCTGCTCGTGCCGCAGATCGTGCGCGCCCTCACACACGACCGGCCGCGCACGGCGCTGGACCTGTTCTCCGGCACCTCGCGGGTGGGGCACGCGTTGAAGCGCGAGGGATTGCGCGTGCACGCGAACGATCACAACGCCTACGCGCATGCGTTCGCGACCTGCTACGTGGCGGCCGACGCGAGGCGCTGGCGGGAGCCGGCCGAACGACTGCTGGGCGAGCTGGAGGCGCTCCCGGGGCGGGCCGGCTGGTTCACCGAGACCTATGCCGTGCGCGCCCGCTACCTGCGCCCCGAGAACGCCGCGCGGGCCGAGGCCATTCGCGCGCGCATCGCGGCGCTGGCGCTGTCGCCCGAGCTCGAGTCCATCGCGCTCACGAGCCTGGTGGAGGCGGCCGACCGCGTGGACTCCACGGTCGGGCTGCAGATGGCGTACCTGAAGCAATGGTCGGCGCGCTCGCGACAGCCACTTCGGCTCCGGCTGCCCGAGCTGTTGCCGGGCGAAGGCTCGGCCTCGTGCCTCGACGCGCTCGAGGCGGCTGATCTTTACGAGGCCGATGTGGCTTACCTGGACCCGCCCTACAACCAGCACAGCTACCTCGGGAACTACCACCTGTGGGAGACGCTCGTGCGCGGCGACGAGCCCGAGGTGTACGGCGTGGCGTGCAAGCGCACGGACGTGCGCGAGCGCGGCAGCGCGTTCAATCGCCGCGGCACCATGGAGGACGCTTTCGTAGCGGTGCTGGCGCGTGTGCGCGCGCGCCGCATCGTGGTGTCGTTCAGCGACGAGGGCTTCGTCCCGCTGGCGAGGCTGCGCGAGATGCTCGCCACGCGCGGCGAGGTGCACGAGGTGTCGGTCGAGCACCCACGCTACATCGGGCATCGCCTCGGCGTGTTCAACCCGCAGGGCGAACGCGTGGGCCAACCCGGCCCGGCGAGGAACCGCGAGCACTTGTTCGTCGTGGAGTGCGCGGGGGCGCTCACCGGGCGCTGACGGCGGCGGCGGCGACTGCCCGGCGCCGGGCACACGAACGGCCGGCGGCCCGCGGGCGCCGGCCGTTCGTACGTCGCGCGGGCGGATCGCTCGTGCCTACGAACACCCCATCGAGTTCCCGCAATTCAGGCACTTGTAGCAGGTGCCGTTGCGAATGGTGATGTGACCGCAGCTGTCGCACGCCGGAGCGTCGCCCAGCAGCCTCTTGTTCTGCACCGTCAGGCTGGCCGCACCCACGTCCTCGTTCTCGTACGAGCGTGAAGAGGTGGCGATCACCGGCTTGACCGGCATGACGCCCGCCGCCGTCGTGACCGGAGGGCTGCGATGCTCCTTGCCGACCGGCACGTCGGTGGCGTGCGGACGGCGCAGCAACTGGCCCTGTGGTGCTTCGTCGATCACGTGCGCGAGGTCGGTGCGGTTCAGGTACTCGTAGCCGAGCACGCGAAACACGTAGTCGATCACGCTCGTGGACACCTTGATGTTGTCGTGTCCCTCGACGCGACCGTGCGGCTCGAACCGCGTGAAGCAGAACTGGTCCACCAGGTCCTCGAGCGGCACGCCGTACTGGAGCCCCATGCTCACGGAGATGGCGAAGCAGTTCATCATGCTGCGGAACGCCGCGCCCTCCTTGTGCATGTCGATGAAGATCTCGCCCAGGACGCCGTCCTCGTACTCGCCGGTACGCAGGAACACCTTGTGGCCGGCGATGCGGGCCTCCTGCGTGAAGCCGTGCCGGCGACGCGGCAGCCGGCGGCGGTGCAGCTTGGCGGGTGCGGCGCCGTCTGTGGTGGCGGCCGCAGGCTCCTCGACCTTCTTTCTAGAGCCCGAGGCGAGCGGCTGCGACAACTTGCAACCGTCGCGGTAGAGCGCCACGGCCTTCAGCCCCAGCTTCCACGACTCGGCGTAGATCTGCTCCACGTCGGCCACCGTGGCCTCGTTGGGCAGGTTCACGGTCTTGCTGATGGCGCCCGAGATGAACGGCTGCGCCGCACTCATCATGCGGACGTGGCCCATGGGGCGGATGAAGCGCGTACCGAGCGCCCCGCAGCGGTTGGCGCAGTCGAACACGGGAAGGTGTTCATGCTTCAGGCCCGGCGCGCCCTCCACCGTCTGCGTGCCGCACACGTACAGGTTCGCCTCCTCGATCTGGCCGTCGGTGAAGCCGAGGAAGGGCAACACGTTGAAGCCCGGCTTCTCGCGCTCCGCCATGCTCACGCCGAGTCGCGTGAGCGTGTCGTCGGACAGCATGCCGCGGCCGAACGCCTGACGGATGTCGAGCACGTTTGGCAGCGACTTCTCGATCGCGAGCAACTCGGGATCGGTGAAGCCTTTCGTGTGCAGTGACGAGTCGTTGATGTGTGGCGCACCGTGCAGCGTGCCATAGCCCACCGCGTAACGGACGATCCGCTCCATCTCCTGCGCGTCGTAGCCCAGGCGGTGCAACGCCTTCGGCACCGACTGGTTGACGATCTTGAAGTAACCGCCGCCCGCCAGCTTCTTGAACTTGACCAGCGCGAAGTCGGGCTCGACTCCGGTGGTGTCGCAGTCCATGAGCAGGCCGATCGTGCCGGTGGGAGCCAGGACCGTGGCCTGCGAGTTGCGGTAGCCGTGCAGGCCGCCGTAGGCGACCGCACGGTCCCACGCCTCGATCGCCGCCGAGCGCATCTCGCGCGGAGCCAGCGCCGGGTCGATGGCGCGGGCCGCTTCGCGGTGCAGGCGCATCACCCCGAGCATGCTGTCGCGGTTCTGATCGAAGCCGCGGAACGTGCCCTTGCTCGCGGCCATCTCGGCCGACAGCGCGTACGCCTCGCCGGTCATCATGGCGGTCACGCACGCCGCGTAGCTGCGCGCCGCGTCGCTGTCGTAGGGAAGGCCCTCGACCATGAGCAGCGTGCCCAGGTTGGCGAAGCCCAGCCCCAGCGGGCGGTAGTCGTCGGAGTTCCGCGCGATGCGCTCGGTCGGGTACGACGCGAACGACACCAGGATCTCCTGCGCCAGGAAGAACACGCGGTTCGCGTGGCGGTAGCCTTCCACGTCGAACGAGCCATCCTCGCGGCGGAACTTCATGAGGTTGATGGACGCCAGGTTGCAGGCGGTGTCGTCCAGGAAAAGGAACTCGCTGCACGGGTTGCTGGCATAGATCTTGTCTGTGCTCTTGCACGTGTGCCACTTCTGGATCGTGTCGTCGAACTGCACGCCCGGATCGGCACACGCCCACGCGGCTTCAGCGATGTCGCGCGAAAGCTTGCGCGCCTGGAACGTCTCGTACACCTGGCCGTTCGTGCGCAGCCGCGTCTGCCAGGTGTCGTCCTTCTCCACGGCGTTCATGAACGAATCCGGAACGCGGATGGAGTTGTTCGAGTTCTGCCCGGCCACGGTGGCGTACGCCTCGCCGTTGAAGTCCGACGAGTAGCCGGCGGCCACGAGGGCGGCGACCTTGCGCTCCTCGCGCACCTTCCAGTGGATGAAGTCCACGATCTCGGGGTGGTCCATGTCGAGCACGACCATCTTGGCCGCGCGTCGTGTCGTGCCACCGGACTTCGTGGCGCCGGCGCCGCGATCGAGCACCTCGAGGAAGCTCATCAGGCCGGACGACGTGCCGCCGCCCGACAACTTCTCCATGCGGCCGCGCAGCTTGGAGAAGTTCGTGCCCGTGCCGGAGCCGTACTTGAAGACGCGCGCCTCGTTCTTCACCAGTTCGAAGATGGACATGAGGTCGTCCGTCACTGACTGGATGAAGCACGCCGACACCTGGGGTCGCGAGTACGAGTCCGTCGTGCACTGCACGGTGTTCGTGGCGAGGTCCACGGCGTAGCCGCCGCCGGAGCCCCCGATGCCGTACTCGTGGTAGAGCCCGCAGTTGAACCACACCGGCGAGTTGAAAGCGCCGATCTGGCGCACCAGCATGCAGGCCAGTTCAGCCTCGAACGCGTCGGCGTCCTCGAGGCCCGCGAAATAGCCACCCTGCTGCTCGCCGGCCACGCGGATGGTATGCGCGAGCCGGTTCACGACCTGGCGCACGCTGGTTTCATGACCGGGCTGGCCGGGAACGCCGGCCTTGCGGAAGTACTTGCTCACCACGATGTCGGTGGCGAGCTGCGACCACTCCGAGGGCACCTCGACGCCCTCCATCGCGAAGACCGTCGAACCATCCGGGTTCGCGATCACGGTCCGCCGCTTCTCCCACTTCACTTCGTCGAACGGATCACGACCCGGCGACGTGAAGCGGCGAGCGACGTGGATTCCAGCTTGCGTTGGCTCGTTCGAGGAACCGCCTGGGGAGGAGCTCTTTTCAGGGGAAAGCGTCTGCGACATAAGTGGACCTCCCTGGTCCTGAAAGCTTCGGGGTGAGACCCGGCTTCGCGAGGTGCGTCCTGCCGGGCCGGCCTCCGGGGATGAAGGGCGCCTCGACGTGAGGCCGGCTTGGCGGGACCGAGTGGATCGGGGGAATGCGATGGTTTGCCGTGTGCGATGAAGGGAGTGTGAGTGCGGCGCGATCGCCTTCACGGCGAGGTTGGGTTATCCCACGCGGACGCACGTGCAGACAAGAGAGAAAATTTCCGCACAAGTCGCGGTGAATTTTTCACTGGACAGCGAGCGCACGCGCCGCGCGCTGTCGCGCGGCAGGCGCGTCAGTCGCGGCGCGTGCTCCACGGTCCCCAGATCGCGAACGTCATGCCGGGCTGCTGCACGTTCACGAACAGCGTGCTCCCGTCGGGCGAGAAGCACGCGCCGGCGAGTTCGCGCTTCTGCGGGTGCGCGTTGCGCGCGAGGCGGTAGTAGCGGCCTCGCGGCGTGAGGCCCACCACGAAGTTCTCGCGGCGCGAACCGCTGTCCTCGCACACCAGGAGATCGCCGAACGGCGCCACACACAGATTGTCGGGGCCATCGAGCTGCGCGTGATCGTCCGGTTGCACGACGAGCGACAACCGCTGCGCTTGCAGGTGGATGCGGAACACTTGCCCGAGTTCGTTCGGGCCGCCGTTCGTGCAACAGAAGTACATGCTGCCGTTCGCGTACGCGATTCCCTCGGTGCGCGCGAAACGCGCGCAGCCGTGCGCGAAACCCTGTGCGCGCGTGGAGCTTGGTGCCGCGCGTTCGTGTCGCGTGAGGCCCGCGACGCGCTCCATGTCCATGTCGGGGTCCACATTCTCGATGCGCACCCAGTCCACTTCGAACGACTCGCCGAGTTTCATCGCGATCGGGTTCTTGTGATTGTCCGTGGTCAGCTGCGGCCGCGTTCTCACGCGCAGCGCCTCGAGCGCCCCGCCGCGCGCGTAATCGCCCACGCGCAACGCAGATGGCGGCGCGCCGCGCATCACGACGTCGGGGCGGTAGCGGTAGAGCAGACTGTCGTCGCGATCCTCGGTCAGATAGGCGAAGCCCGTGCGCGGATCCACCGCGACGGCCTCGTGTCGAAAGCGGCCCATGGACTTGATGGGAATTGGATCCACGAGCGATTCGCTGGTGGCGTCCACCTCGAACATGTAGCCATGGCGTTCATTGACCTCGGGACGCAGGTCGGCGTTCCGCGTGTGACGCGGTCCGGGCAGGTAGGTGGACTCCTCGGCGGTGAGCCACGATCTCCAGGGCGTGGCCCCGCCCGCGCAGTTCCTCAACGTGCCCGAGAGGCTCGCGAACGATTTGACCAGCTTGCGGTCGCGGTCCACCCACAGCGTCGTGGTGCCGCCTCCGACTTTCGCGTCGTACGGGCGATGCCGCTGCGGATCCACGAACGGTTCATCGCCCACGTTCAACTCGTGGTTCCGCACGAGGATGGTGACGCCGCGAGGGCCCGCGAACGCGGCCATGCCGTCGTGCATCCCCGGCGTGGGCGTGCCGTCTCCAAGCGTCGAGGCGAGGCGCGCATCACCCTGACGTTCCTGCTCGGGGCCGCCCGGCGAGAGCAGCCGGTACTGGAATCCCGCGGGCAGATCGAGAAGTCCGGCCGGGTCGGGACGGAGCGGCCCGAACCCCCCGGAGGCAAACCTCGGGCCGCGGGCGATGGCGGTGAGCGCAGCGCTCACACGGTCCGGCGCGAACAATGCCGTGGAACCGAGCAACGATGTGCGCAGGAAACTCCGACGCGACCAGGTCATGGGCTGGCGAGCATGCGGCCGGCCCTCCGAACGAGGCAAGTCCGCGCGCGAGGCACTCCACGCCGCCGCGTGCGCTTACGGCTTCGGGGGCACCATGCCCAGCCGCCAGCGCAGGAACTGCAGCCGGTCGGCGGCATCCTCCATGCCCTTGTCCACGCTCTGGCCGCCGGCGTGGCCAGACGACACATCGTAATGGAGCAGCACCGGGTTCTCGCCGCCCTGGGCCTGGAGCAGCGCCGCCATCTTGCGTGCGTGCAACGGGTCCACGCGTGTGTCGCCGTCGCCCGACTCGAACATGACCGCCGGATAGTTCACGCCCGCCTTCACGCGGTGGTAGGGCGAGTAGCCGCGCAACCAGTCGAATTGCTCGGACTTCTCCGAGGAGCCGTACTCGGGCACCCAGAAGCGCGCGACCAGGAAGCGGTGGTAGCGCAGCATGTCGAGCAACGGCACCTGGCAGACCACGGCGCCATAGAGGTCGGGCCGCTGCGTCATGGCCGCGCCCACCAGCAGGCCGCCGTTGCTGTCGCCCAGGATCCCCAGGCCCTGGCGCAGGCAATAGCCACGCGTCAGCAGCCATTGCGTCACGTTCAGGAAGTCATCGAACGTGTGCTGTTTGTTCTCGAGCATGCCACCCCGGTGCCACGCCTCGCCGAACTCGTTGCCGCCGCGCAGGTTGGCGCTTACGTACACGCCGCCCAATTCCAGCCACGAGGCCACGAACGCTGAGAACACGGGCTTGATGGCCACATTGAAGCCGCCATAGCCGTGCAGGAGCACCTTGTTCCGTCCGTTGAACTCGATGCCCTTACGTGACACCACGAAGAACGGCACGCGGGCGCCATTCGTGCTCCGGATGCTGAACTGGCGGACCTCGAACGCCTCGGGGTCCAACGGGTCCGAAGATCGCCACCAGGGGGCGGCGTTCCCGGAGGTGAAGTCGTAGCGGAAGATCGTCGGCGGTCGGTTGAACGACGAGAACCGGAAATAGCCCTCCTTGCCCGCCCATTCGCCGCTCATGCCGTCGGTGGTCCCCAGGCCAGGCATCGGCACCTCGCCGCCGGCCGTGCCGTCCAGGTCAAAGACGCGCAGCTTGCTCGCAACGTTCTGCAGCACCGTCAGGTAGATGCGACCGCCCACGAG
>JANNKI010000089.1:0-3095 GCA_031396225.1 bacterium
CCCGCGTGGAGGGCCCGGCCCGTGACGGCCGCACCTACACCGTGCGCACGTATCTCTGCTCGAACCCGGCCGCGCTCAAGATGAACGCGTGGGCCGAGGGCACGGTGAACGGCAAGCGCACGAGCGTACCGCTCACGATCAGGAAGACGCGGCAGAAGGGCGTGTTCCAGTTCGAGCGAGCCTGGCCCGCCGACGGCAAGTGGGCGGTGCGGCTGGAACTGGGCGAAGGCCGGCTGCCCGTGACCGTGGCCGCGCTGGACGGCGACGGCTCGGTGAAGGTGACCCGGCTGATCTGGGAGGGCAACGGCCAGACCGAGTGCGAGGCCATCCTCGCCGGCGACGACGACCGCTGACGCCCCGCTGAACGAAACGGCGCCCGGGGGGAGTGACACCGGGCGCCGTTGTCGTGGCCTCTGGCTGAAAGTCGTCCTCAGCCGCCGAGCGCTGCCTTGACCAGGCGCGACACGTCGCCGCCCTCGACCTGCCCCTTGACCTGCGCCATGACCGCACCGATGACCCTGCCCATGTCCTTGGGGCCGGCGGCACCCGTGCTGGCCACGGCGGCCTTCACAAGCGCAGCCAGCTTCTCCTCGGAGATCTTCGCGGGCAGGAACCTCTGCGTCACGGCGATCTCGCGCTCCTCCGACGGGTTCAGGTCCGCCCGGCCCGCCTTGGCATTGATCTCCATGGTCTCGCGCCGCTTCTTCACGTAGCGCATGAGCACTTCGATCTCTTCCTCGTGGCTGAGGACGTGGTCCTTGGACTTGGCCGTCTTCGCCTCCATGAGCGCGGACTTCAACATGCGCACGGTGGAGAGCGTCTCGGCATTCTTCTCCTTCATGGCCTTGACCATCTCGACCTGGAGGCGTTCGGTGATGCTGGCTTCGGTCATCTATCCACCACTCACCGCTGGCACGATGGAGATCTCGGTGCCGTCGGGCACCGCCGTGGCGAGGCCGCCCGTGTAGCGGATGCTCTCGACGCCCACGAACACCTGCACGTGCTCGCGCACCTGGCCCGTCTCGGTCATGACGCGGTCGCGCACCGAGGGGAATTCGCGCCACAGCGCCTCGAATGCCTCGGCCACGGTGGCGGGCCCGCCCGGCAACTCCACGACCGCCCGGGCGCCGGGCAGGTCGCGGAGATGCGCGGGAATGCGAATACGGATGGACATGAGCTACCTCGAGCGGCGTTTCGCAGGTTTGCCCGTCTTGCGGGCTGGGGCCCTGCGGACGGCTTTCTTCCTGGCGGCGGCCTTTGGACGCGTGGCGCGTGACTTGGTCACCTTCTTCGCGGCCGGCTTCGCCGTCTTCCTGGCCGGCGCTTTCACCACACGACGCGCGCCGCGCGCGTGCGGCACGCGGATGCGCGCGGGGTCGCCGATCACGGCCGTGCGCACGCACAGCACGGGCGGCAGGCCGTCGGTCACCAGCGACCACGACGCGCCGCCGTCGGGCGAGGCGTACACCTTTCCGCTGCGCGTGCCCACGTACACGCCGGCCGGGTCCAACTCGTCCACGCACAGCGCGTCGCGCAGCACGGTCTCGTGCGCGTTCTTCTGCGGCAGTCCGTTCGCGAGCGGCTCCCAGTGCTTGCCGCCGTCACGCGTGCGGTACACTCGCATCTTGCCCTCGGGCGTGCAGCGGTACATGTCGGCCTCGAGCGGCACGATGTACACCACGTCCGGATCGTGCGGGTGCATGGCCATGCAGAAGCCGAAGTCGCTCGGCACGCCGTTCGCGATGTCCTTCCAGTTGTCGCCGCCGTCGTCGCTGCGGTAGAGCCCCCAGTGGTTTTGAAGAAATAGTGTGTCGGGGCGCGCCGGGTGCCGCACCACCTTGTGCACGCACTGCCCGAACTCGGGGTACTTGTCGGGGCGGAACTCGGCGCGTACGCCGACGTTCCTCGCGTGCCACGTGGCGCCGCCGTCCTCGGTGCGGTACACGCCGCCCGTGGACATGGCCACCGTGAGCTTGTTGGCGTCCTTCGGGTGCGGCAGGATCGTGTGCAGGCACATGCCCCCTGCGCCCGGCTCCCACTGGGGCCGATGCGGATGGTCGAACAGGCCGCGCACAAACTCCCAGTGCTCGCCGCGGTCGTGCGACACGAACAGCGAAGACGGCTCGACGCCCGCGTAGACCGTACCGTTCCTGCCGCTGGGGACGATCTGCCAGATGCGCTTGAGCGACTGGCCCGTGTCCTCGGGGAACTTGATCACGCCCGAGGTGCCGTCGGTCCACGTGCGGCCCAAGTCGTCGCTCCAGCGGAGCGTGGTACCGAAGAACGGATTGTCGACGCTGGCGAAAAACCGATGGCCATGTCGCCCGTCGTGACCCACGGAGTAAATGGGATGACCGGCCAGGTGCGGACCGCCCACCTCCCACTTGGTGCGCGCCGGGTTCGCTGCGTAGAGGAACAGACCCTTGGCGGTGCCGACCATGAGCACCACTTGTCCCTGGCGGACGCGAAGATCACGTGTCGCGGGCATCGGAAGCCTCCCTGTCTGACGGTGCGGGAATGAGGCCCGAAGCTAGCACAGCGTCGGCCGGTTGGGCCGCGGCCGCGACCAGCGCGGCTCCCCGGCGGGTCGGGCGCGACCGCGCAGCCTACCGGTAGATCTGCTTCAACCGCCCCCAACTGGTGGCGCGCGTGGCCACCGGCAATGCGGCGTAGCCCTGGCAGGACGTCAGCGCGTATCCGGGCGGCAGTGAGGTGAAGCGCAAGGTTCCCCGGCCGGACGCGGTCCCTTGATCAGGATCGCCGTGGCTCGAGACCAGGATGCCGAGCGTGAAGTGTTCGCCCGGAAGCTTGTCGAGGTCCAGCCGCAGAGTCTGGTTCGCGGGCCCGGCGTCGTCCGAGCTCACCGAGGCGATACCCGAACTGAGCTGGATCTCGCTGCTGTAAGCGGTCACGTTGAAGATCGCCACCACGCGAATCGGTGTTGCGCTCGAGGGCGTCCTCGGTCAGCGGCTTGAGCACATAAACGGCTGCCCGCGACAGCAAGGCGCCGTTGACTTCGAAAGAGGGATTCTCGGTGGTGGCGCCGATGAAGGTCACCAGGCCCTGCTCGACGAAAGGCAGGAACGCGTCCTGCT
>JANNKI010000157.1:0-6426 GCA_031396225.1 bacterium
GTCACCGCAGCAAGCGCCAGCGGTCGGCTCGGTCACCAGGGGAAGCGTGCTCTTCTCGGACATGACGGATCTCCTTGGGGGACGCCGACGACGATCTGGCCGGCGGGGGGGTACGATCAAGCCGGCAGCAAAGCCACCAGCGACTGGAAGCGCTTCACGGTCTCGGGATTCACGCAGTAGCAGGTGCGCGGACCATCCACCTCGCCCTGCACGAAGCCCGCATCCTTCAAGACCTTCAAGTGTTGCGACACGGTGGCCTGCGCCAACGGCAGCACGCTCACGATCTCGCCGCACACGCAGGTGCCACTCGCGGCGAGATGGCGCACGATGGCCACGCGCGCGGGATGCGACAGCGCGCGCGCCATCTCGGCGACGCGCTCGTCGAACTCGGTGATCGTGCTGTCGGGTGAGGCGATGCGTCGGGTCATGTGGCGCTCCTGTCTGAGCCCATCGTTTATCGTAGATAGACGATATGATGACACGAGGCGGGGAAGGGATTCAATGCTCTGGTTGTGCGGCGAAGATTGTTGGAGGCCGCTTCTAAGGGCCGTACGCGAGAAACCACTGTTGCGGGACAACGACTTACGGGTTCACCCGGAGGAAACCAACAATCTTCGCCGCACAACCCTTGACGTTCTGAGGGGCCGGAACAACATTGTCCTTACACGCGCTCCTCGTCCGATCCGCCGCAGGGCATCGGCCGGGGATTTTTTCATCCCCTCCGGCGCCGTCCGGGCTCCCCCGAGGGACTCCCGCCCGCACCACGCGCCCAGGAGCATGTTGGCGCGTTGTTGCCGCCCGCACGCCCTCCTATACTTCCGCGCGCATCCGAAGGCGCCATTCTCGCGGCCCGTCCGTTCTTCCCGCGCCCCGCGCGGGCCCCGCCGGCCGCTGATTCTCCACACCCGACTCTCGAGGGCACCGCCATGGAAACCACGCAGACCAAGCTCGTCGTCACCTCCGTCAAGAACGGGGTCATGACGATGGAGCTGACGTTCGACCCGGGCAACTGCTACACGCACGAGATGATGCGCCAGATCGACGAGGCCATCCTCAAGGCGCGCTTCGACGAGAAGGTCCACGTCATCGTGATCCGCGGTTCGGGCGAGAAATTCTTCTGCGCGGGCGCCGACATCAACATGCTCAAGACGGCGGATCCCACGTTCAAGTACTACTTCTGCCTGCACGCCAACGAGACGCTGAACCGGTTCGAGCAGACGCCCAAGCTGGTGATCGCCGCGCTGAACGGCCACACGGTGGGCGGCGGGCTCGAGATCGCGATGGCGGCCGACATCCGCATCGCTCGCAAGGGCGCTGGCAAGGTGGGCCTGCCGGAGGTGAACCTGGGCGTGCTCCCGGGCACGGGCGGCACGCAGCGCCTGGCGCGGCTCGTGAGCAAGTCCAAGGCCATCGAGCTCATGGTGACGGCCGAGGTGTTCGGCTTCGAGAAGGCGCTCGACCTCGGCATCATCAACGAGATCTGGGAGACGCCCGACACCGCGTCGTTCATGGACAAGGTGCAGGCGTACGCCGAGCAGTTCTGCCCGCCGCACAAGGCGTCCAAGGCAGTCGGCCGCATCAAGCGCGCGGTGCAGAGCGGAGCGGAGATACCGTTCGAGTCCGCGCTCGCCGTGGAGCGCGAGTTGCAGCAGTTGCTATTCCAGGGCGAAGACGCCAAGGAAGGCATCGCGGCCTACGTCGAAAAGCGCAAGGGCAACTTCACTGGCCGCTAGCGAGCGGTAACGGCTGGAACCGGCCGCTGATCGGTTCGGCGAGCCAGGCGCGCGACTCGCGCCGCGGCCAGACGTGCAGGCCCCGCGGAGCCCGACGCTCCGCGGGGCGTCGTTCTTGACGCCTCCCGAGCCGGCCCGGAAGATGCCCGCCATGCTGACCGATCAGCCGCCCGTGTCCGCCGCAGCCGGCGTGCATCCCGAGCGCCGTGGCTCGCACCGGGGCAAGGTGGTGCTGGTGATGCCGGCCTACAACGCCGCCGGGACGCTTCGCCAGACCTGGGGCGAGATCCCCTCGGGTTACGTGGATGAGACCCTGCTCGTGGACGACGCAAGCCGGGACGACACCGTGGCGATCGCTCGCTCGCTCGGCATCAGCGTGCTGGAGCACGCGAAGAACCGCGGCTACGGCGGCAATCAGAAAACGTGCTACCGCGAAGCGCTCGCGCGCGGCGCCGACATCGTGATCATGCTGCATCCCGACTACCAGTACGACCCGCGACTCGTGCCCATGATGGTGCTGCCGCTCCAGTTGGGCATCCTCGACGTCATGCTGGGCTCGCGTGTGCGCACGCGCCGGGAGTGCCTGGAATCGGGCATGCCGTTCTACAAGTACCTCGGCAACCGCTTCCTCACGTTCGTCGAGAACATCTGCCTGGGGCAGAACATGGGCGAGTTCCACAGCGGATTCCGCGCCTACCGGCGCGAGGTGCTGGAGCGCGTGCCGTTCGAGCGGTTCTCGGACGACTTCGTGTTCGACTCGCAGCTGTTGGTCTCGGCCGTGGACGCCGGCTTCCGGCTGGGCGAGATCCCCGTGCCGGTGCGCTACATGCCCGAGGCCTCGAGCATCAACTTCAAGCGCAGCGTGCGCTACGGGCTCGGCACGTTGCGCGCGGTCGCCCAGTACGTGCTGAAGCGCATGGGCTTTCCGCCGGCCCGCATCTTCGCGGACGTCCCGCAGCGCCCGCGCGCGTGACGTCGGCGCGCGCCACGCCGCCGGCTGCCACCGGTTCCCCGTTCGCGTCGTTGCGCACGCTGCTGTTGGATCCGCGCGCCCAGGGCGCGCTCCTGGTCGCGTGCGCGACACTCGTGCTGTTCGCGCGCGTGGGCGCGGGGCCGCTCGCCAACTACGACGACGCCTACTACGCCGAAAAGGCGAAGCAGATGTTACGCACGGGCGACTGGCTCACGCCGAGATTCGCGGGCGCGGAGCGGCTCGACAACCCGCCGCTCTACCTGTGGCTCATGGCGGCCTCGTTCGTGGTGATGGGCGTGACCAGCTTCGCGGCGGTGTTCTGGAGCGCGCTCTCCGGCGTGGCGTGCGTGGCGCTCACCCACCGGCTCGCCACCCGGCTCGGGCGCGAGCCGTTCGAGGCCTGGGCCGCGGGACTCGTACTGCTCGGAACGGGCTACTTCCTCAAGTACGCCAACCACGCCATGTTCGACGTGCTGTTGACCGCGATCTTCCTGGGCGTGCTGCTCGCCTACCGGCGCGCGTGGGAGGGGAGTGCGAAGGCCTGGGTCGCCGTGGGGCTTCTCACGGGGCTCGGCGTGCTCACGAAGAGCGCGCTCGGCGTGTTCCCGATGGTCGTCGTGGCGTTGCACGCGCTGTGGTGCGGCCGCGCGTGGCGCGCGCTGACCCAGGGCGCGTGGCTGGCGCCGATCGCGGCGGTGGCGGTGATCGCGCCCTGGTACGGCTACCAGCTGGCCACCCACCGCGAGGCGTTCCTCTCCGAACACGTGGCGTGGTTGCTGGTCGAGCGCGGCCTCGGCAGCGGCGCGGCGGCCGCGCGATCCGAACCGCTGGGCTACCTGCGCGAACTGGCGACGAGCTACTGGCCCTGGCTGCCACTTGCCGTGGTGGGGCTGGGGCTCACCGCGCGCCAGGCGTTCGCGCGCTCCGATGCAGCCGCCGGCACGTGGGACGGCCGGGCGAGCGCGCGCCTGATGTTGCTCTGGCCACTCGTGGTGGTGGGCGTGCTGTCGTTGGCTCGCGAGAAGAAGCTCTGGTACGTGATGAGCGTTTTCCCGGCGCTGGCGCTCCACTCGGCGCACGCGCTCGCGGCCTGGGTGCGCAGCGATGCTGCGCGCGCGCGTGTGACGCTGGTCGGCTTCGCGCTCGTGGCCCTGGCGGGTGCGGTGCTGGCGCTCACGCCGTGGGGTAGCGCGCCGTTGCGGCGTCCAGACGTGCAGCTGCTGGCGCATGCGGCGCGCTCGCTCGTGCCCGAGTCGGGCCGCATCGTGTTCCTGGGGGGCAATTACTGGTCGATCGCGCACCAGTTCGTGTTCTACAGCGATCGCAGGCTCGTCCGCGACGCGAGCGATCCCGTGGCCGTCCGCGCCGCGCTCGATGCCGGCGACTGGGCGCTGCTCTCGACCGCCGCGCACACGAGCGTGGCGGGAGCGGACCCGGCGCGCTACCCGGCAGTGGTGACGTCGGGAGCGTGGGTGCTGGCGCACGCGGCCCCGGCGCCGCCGGTCAGGCTGGCTCCGGGAGACCCGTTCGACTGACCGCGCTGCAACTTGCCGTGTCGCTACTCGGCACGCTGGCCGTCAGCGAGGCGCCGCTCGCTCGGGGCCTTCGTCGAGAGCACGTCGATGCGCACGCGCGCGATGCCCTTGCGCGCGAAACCCAATTTTCTCGCAGCCGCGTGCGAAACGTCCAGCACGCGGCCTCTCTTGTAGGGTCCGCGGTCGTTGATGCGCAACACGGCGCGCCGGCCGTTGGCGAGGTTCGTGACGCGGATGCGCGTGTTGAACGGCAGTGAGGGGTGCGCCGCGGTCATCTCGCGCGGATCGAACCGTTCGCCGTTCGCCGTGCGCCGGTTCGCGAACTCGCGACCGTAGTAGGACGCCACGCCGCTCTCGCGGCGCGCCTGCTTGAGGCGCGACTTGACCGAGCGTGCGTCCGCATCGCCGGGGATGAACGCACCCAGCACCACCAACATCAACGTGAAGCACGCGGCCAGCCGCTGTGCGCGCGCGAGCCGCCCACCGAATGAGCGCCCTGAGGGCGCTGGGCTGAAGTAGCCGTAGGGCATCATCCCTCCAGTCATCGGCGCGTCCGGCCCGCGAAGCGAGCTTCGAAAGGTCCGAAACAGGATCGTGCGTGCTTCGTCATGCGAAAAGCCTAGCTCGGGAGCGGCCATATCCAACTCGGGCGCTCGTAGGCTGGGTGGAATCCCGCACGCTCGGCATTGCGCAACGATTCCCCGGGGACCTCCGGCCGGTCGGGTCCGGTCTCGGTGGTGAAGCAGCGCACGCCCTGAGCGAGTCCGTCACGGACCCGCCGCGCGAACAGCGCGCCCTGCGCACCACGCCGCCGGTGGCGCTCGAGTGTACCGCCTGAGCCGAGCCAGGCGGCATCGCCGCTCACGAACAGCGCGCCCACCGCGATCGGCGTGTCGCCGTGAAACGCAAGGTAGTGCGACCACCCGGGTCGCCCAACGGCCCTCGCCGACCACGCCGCGTGCGCGGGCGTTCCAGCGAAGATACTCGCCGCGAGCAGGGCCCACTGCGAAGCCTGCTCCGGCGAGACGCATTCGACATGCGGGCCGATGGGCGGCTCGCTCACGGGCTCGGCGCCGCGCGCCCACTTGAGATGGTGGAAGTACGTGCCGAAGCCGTGCCGTGCGAGCAGCGACTCGACACCGGCGGGTTCGGCGAACGGGCACAGGTTGAGCGCGAAGCCGGGCGGGCCGTCCCGAAAGTGCGCGAGCAGCATGTGGAGAACCGAGTCGGTGAGCGGTTCCGCGAGCCCCAGGCCCAGGGCTCGGTTCTGGAGCAGGGAGTCCTCGCGGTCGGCGGCCATGACCCAGCCGCCGGCGAGTTCGCGCGCACGCAGCCCGAGTGCCGCACGGTCCTCGGGCGTGGCGGCCGCGTGAACGTCCCGCCACGCCGCACACTCGACGCGCTCCAGTTCCAGTGCGATCTCGTGGCTCACGCGAAACGTCATGCGAGCGACGTTAGCACGGCACTTCCACGGCGGTCGTACCGACTTGGCAACACCGGGACGCACGCGCGAGCCCGCATGCTAGTCTCGTTGTCCGCATGAATCCCTCGATCCGTCTTCCAGCCCTTCTCCTACTGTGTGTCGTGGCTGTCGGCCCGAGCCAGTCCTCGTGGCCCCGCGCCGCCGGCGCGGCCGAACCTTCACAGGCCACGGACAGCGCCCGCGTCGAATCGCCGCCGGCCCCGCTGATCGTGACGCCACCGAGCCGGCCCGCTTCCCCCCCGGCCCCGTCGAAGGCGCCGTCGCCGCAGGCGACAAGCGCTCCAACACCGGCGACGACCCTTCAGAGTGACACCGCCGTCGCCTCCGCGCGTCACCGCGCCCGCGAGGCGTTCGGCCGCGGACTCATGCTGGAAGAGCAGCAGGCGTTCTCGGGCGCGATCGTGTCGTACACGAACGCCGCACGCATGGACCCTACGCTACGTGGCCCGAGCTATCGCATCGGGATGCTGTTCGCGTCGCGCCAACAGTGGGATCCGGCCGCGCGCGCGTTCCGCGAAGAGGTGCGGCGGAATCCCGCCGATCGTGCCGCGAACCGGGAGTACGCACTCATGCTGGTGGAACTGGGCGACACCACGCGACCCGTGCGCATGCTCGAACAGCTTACTCGCGAGGCTCCGGGCACCCCCACGCTGTGCGCGCAAGTGGAGGTGATCACCGTGCCGATCGACATGGACACCTTCG
>JANNKI010000158.1:0-2956 GCA_031396225.1 bacterium
TCCACCACCGAGTCGGCCATGCGCTGCGAGTCCTCGTCGAGCTTGGCCCATCGCTTGGCGGAACCGCGGATGATGGCGAGCGGGTTCTTGATCTCGTGCGCGAGCGTGGCGGTCATGCGACCCATGGCGGCCAGGTTCTCGCAGCGCGAGAGCCGGCGCTCGAGCGCGAGTTGCGAGGCGTTCGCGCGCAGCACCACGGCGGCGGGCGCGGCCACCGCCAGCACGCTCACGGCCGCGAGCAACATCAGATCTCGACGCAGGCGCGACAGCTCGCCGCCCCAGGCCGGGCTCGCCTCGGTCACGATCACCGCGCCCGGCGTGCCCGGCACCGGGACCGCCGCCGCGCGCATCTCGCGCGAGTCGCGGCGGAACGCCGGCAGCGTCACGCTGGCTCCCGCGCGCGCGCGCACCAGCGCCGCGTGCGCCAGCGAATCGTACGCACTCGGGGCACCGGGCTCGACGAGCCCGGCGCGCACGTCGTAGATCACGCGTCCCGCGTCGTCCAACACGGCGACATTCGCGAGCGCGGTGGAGCTCTGGAGCGCGTCCAGTTGGGCCTGGAGGTTCAGCAGCCCGGTCCCCTCGGGGCCCAGGTCGCGTGCGTCCGCCAGGTCGGCGGCCGCGAGCTGCGAGGCCGCGAGCTCGGCCAGTTGCTGGAGGCGCTGCGACGACTCGCGCTCGAACGCGGTTCGCATGCCGCGATAGGCCACGAATGCGGTGACCACCGTGGCCGCGGTGGCGGCGATGGCGAAGGCAAGCGTTGTGGCCTGTGCGCGGTTCACGGGGGCCGCGTCCTGGCGCGAGCGCCGCGCCTCACCAGCGGAAGCTGGCTTGCGCGCGACCGAAGATGCCGTCCGCGTCGTCGAGGTAGACGTGCTCGCGCGAATGAGCCCACGCCTTGCCACCCGCGAGCGAGACCGCGACCGATGGCGAAGGCGACCAGTCGGCGGTGAGCGCCAGACGTTGATCCTGATCAAGCGGGAACGCGAGCACGAGGCGCGTCGGCACGGGCGTCCCCGGCTGCCACGGCTGGCCCAGTCGCCGGGCCCCCTCGCGCACGGCGGAGCCTTCCACGCCCCAGGCCCACACCGGGTCGGGCCGCCATTCGAGCCGCGCGGTGAACTGTTCCACGTCCGGCCCCAATGGGAACGCGGTGGGAAAGCCCGCGTGCGCGAAATCGTGCTTGTGGCTCACCGAGTAGGCGTACGCATAGACGCGTGAGTAGTCGCCGCGCAGCGTCCAGGCGTCACCACGCATGAACCGGCGCAGGTGGAGCCCTGCCTGCCAGCCGAACGCCAGTGGACGCGAGTTGTCGAGCGTGGCGTCGTCCACCATGAGTTCGCCGTAGAAGCGCGTGCCGGGCCGCCAGGTCCACGAGAAGTCCATCGTGTAGAGCACGTTGTTGCGCCCGAGACGCTCGAGCGAGTCGGCGGGCAGGTCGCTGGCCCCTCGCACGCGGCGATCCATGAGCGCGTAGGGCATGACCGGGATCATATAAAGTGGCGCGCTGCCGCTGCCGTCGAAGCGCGCCAGCTCCGAGAACGACAGCTCCACGCTCGGGCCCGCGCGCAGCGCCAGTCGGTGCCCCGCCAGGTAGGTTTCGCCGGCGGCGTCCAACGTGGCGACGAACCAGTGCAGGCGCGTCTCCCCCGGCAGCGCCACGCTCGCCTGCAGCACGTCGAATGCGGGCGCGCCATCCGACAGGCCGAGCGTGCCGTCCACGCCCGGCCCCCACTCGAGCCAGGTGTGGCCCGCGCTCACCGTGAAGCCGCGCGTGGTCCACGAGGCGTACGCGCGGTCGAACCAGGCCGTGACGTCGCTCGAAGCCGAAACGAACGAGCCGTCGTCATCGGGCGTGCCGTGCGGCCCGGGGGTGACGTTGCCGGCGTAGCCATCCGCGAACAGGAGGCCGCGCTCGCCGAACGCGAACGAGGCCTGGGCTCCGACCCGATGGTCGCGGATCACGCGATCGCGCGAACGGTCCTCGGCATACGAGGCGCGCGCGTAGGGTGACAGCTCGAACGACGTCTCGCCCTGCTCCGATGTGATCGCGGGCTCGAGGCCGGCCACCCCGCCGCCCGGCTCCAGCTCGCGCCGCAGTCGCAGGAGCGCCGGGTCCCCGGCGGCCGCAGGCACGTCGACGACCAGCTGGTCCAGGAAGCGGCCGAGGCCGGCGCGCGTCCACGGCCGCGTGAGCAGCAGTCCCGAGCTGATGGGGTGGCTGGCCGAGAGATCGTCCACCAGTCGATAGACCGGGCTCTCGACCGGGATCTGTTCCTGCGAGTGCCACGCCGCCCGTGCCGGCTCACCCGAGGCGAGCCACAGGAGCGCCATGAAACACATCAGCAACCGGCCGGGACAGCCCGCGAGTGGGAGTCGCATGCGAGGGCCCAAGATACGCGAGTGACCGGTGGGAGCCAATGCCACGTCGGTGCGGCGCGGGGAGGTGGCGCTGCGGTGGGTCGGGCCCCTCAATGCGAAGCGGCGGTCGATGTGAACACCGGCCGCCGCTCCATCTTGCCCGGCTATCGTCCGGGCTTCGCGAGCGGAGACTGCCCGCCCGTAATGCTCCGCACCCATTCTGGCACCTGCGGCGGCCGCGAATCAATGACGAAATCAGGGTGCCCCGGGCAGGCGTTCTCCAGCGGGGGGCGCCACGATGACCCACGTCCTCACACCGTGAGCTCGTGCACGACCGACCGGCTCATCGTGCGATAGCCCAGGCGCTCGTAGAGCGAGTAGGCGCCGGTGGGATTGTCGCGGTCCACGCCCAGCGATGAATGGGTGAATCCCGCGGCCTTGAACGCGTGCAGCGACCGGGCGATCAACGCCGAGGCGATACCGCGCTTGCGGTGCGAACGCACCACACCCACCTGCGAGATCCAGCCGTCGCGCCGCCCGTTCACCGCTTCGTCGTCGGGAAAATGCGCGTTCCGGCACACACCCACGACGCGGC
>JANNKI010000176.1:0-9214 GCA_031396225.1 bacterium
GATCAGCCTGGCCGAACTTCGCGACGTGGCCGCGCGCACGCACGGCGGCACCTCGGGAGGGGAGTGGGAGCCAACGCTCGAGGAGATCGCCGAGCACCGCCTGGCCGAGAGCGAGCCGTGGTCCACCGCGTTCGGCATCACGCCCACGCCGCTCGCGGCCTGGACGCGCGAGGCCGTGGCGTGAGTGCGGCGCGGAAGCGTGTCGCCGTAAAGGCAGGGCGTCCGGCGACCGTCGCGCGCTCGGCCGAGCATGCCATGGACCAGCGTCCGCCGCGTCCGGTGGCCGTGGCCATCGTCACCGTGAGCGACACGCGCCGCGGAGCTGACGACACGAGCGGGGCGCTCGCCCAGGAGCTGCTGGAGCGCGCCGGTTGTCGGGTCGTCGCGCGTGCATGGGTACGCGACCAGGTGACCGCGATCCGTGCGGTCGTCCGCAAGGAACTCGGACGTCGCGCGGTGGACGTGGTGCTCCTCACCGGCGGCACGGGTGTGGCTCCGCGCGACGTCACGCCCGAAGCCGTGGAGCCTTTGCTCCAACGCACACTCCCGGGCTTCGGGGAGCGATTCCGAGCGCTGTCCTGGGACACGGTGGGCGCGGCCGCGTGGCTCTCGCGAGCCGGCGCGGGTGTCGCGCGCGGCCGGCTGGTCGTTTACCTTCCCGGCTCCTCCGGAGCAGTCCGGCAGGCTCTCGAGCAGTTGCTCATCCCCGAGCTCGTGCACGTCGCGCGCCTGCTCGGTCGTCTCTGACGCCCCTTCTCCGACGCCCCAAGGAGCGAGCATGTCGATCCGTCCCGACCACTGGATCCGCAAGATGTGCAAGGAACACGGCATGATCGAACCCTACGAGGATCGGCAGGTTCGCCAGGGCGTCATCTCCTACGGCGTCTCGAGCTACGGCTACGACATCCGGGTGGCCGACGAGTTCAAGATCTTCACGAACGTCATGAGCACGGTGGTGGACCCCAAGAACATCGACCCCGCGACGATGGTGGATTTCAAGGGAGACGTCTGCATCGTGCCGCCCAACTCGTTCGCGCTCGCGCGGACGGTGGAGTACTTCCGTATCCCGCGGAACGTCCTCACCATCACCATGGGCAAGTCCACGTATGCGCGCTGCGGCATCATCACGAACGTCACGCCGCTCGAACCCGAGTGGGAGGGCTACCTGACGCTCGAGATCAGCAACACCACGCCACTTCCGGCCAAGATCTACGCGAACGAGGGCATCGCCCAGGTGGTGTTCCTGGAGGCCACGGACGTGTGCGAGGTGTCCTACAAGGACAAGGCGGGCAAGTACCAGAAGCAGGTGGGGATCACGCTGCCGCGGCTGTGATCCGCGGACGGTCCGACGGGAGGGAGCGCGATGACGACGCCGGTGCATTGGAGCGTGGTGGTTGGCGCGATCGTGTGGCTGGCCCACGGTCCCGCGGCGATGGCCCAGGGTACCGCGCGCTCGATGGACTTGGACACCTCCATCCGAGCCGCCGGCATGGGTGGCGCCGGCGCGGCGGTGTGGTGGGGCGAGCCCGGCGTGTGGGGCAATCCCGCATCGCTCTCGGGGGTCCAGGGCGTGGGATGGCTCCAGGGCAAGACGAGGCTGGCGCCCGAGCTGTTTCCGGATCACCGACTCGACTCGCAGCGGCTCCTGCTGGGCGGCGCCGGCATCGGCGTCTCGATCATGGGCGAACCCGTGGATGTGGGTCGTACGCGGCTCGACTACGGGCTCAGCGAGCGCACGGACCCCTTCGGCAACCCCATGACGTTCAGCTCGTACGAGCAGGTGGAGGGCTGGGGGCTCGGCGTGTCGCCACTCCGGCTGATCGAGGCGCTTCGCGGCGCTCGCGGTGGTGGCGAGGCGGCCCACATGGGCCCGGTGGAGTTCGCGTTCGGCCTGCAGCGCAAGCACACCGTGGTCGCGCTCGCTCCCCTCGCGCCGTTCGGAACAGCCGAGGAGGACTGCCTCGACTGGGGCGCATCGGCGCGAGTCTCGCTGTTCCCGGGCGGATCGGCCGATGCGCCGCTCCAGTTGGACATCTCGGGCGGCTACGCGGTGTTGAACGCGAACGACACGCGCTTCGTGTTCACGAGTGAGCCTCAGGCCGTTCCCGCCTCGCGCATCCGGCGCATGGGGTTCGCGCTGCATGCGGGGCTGCCCTCGCGCCAGGACGGAGCCGAGGCGCCGGGCCCCTGGGACTGGGTGCTCGCGGCCGCGCCGCACGCGGTCGAGCTGGGTGTGGCGTTCGATTCGGAGCACATCACCGCGGGAGACGGCGCGAGTGGCTACGACGTCAACCGCTACGGATTCGAGGCCACGGCCCTGGGCATGCTCACCGGACGCATCGGCTATGTCTCCGATCGGCTCGGTGACATCTCGGACCTCTCCTATGGCTTCGGCGCCCGGCTCCCGCTCGGACCGTGGGCCAGCTTGGCCTACGACCACGCCAGCGTGCCGCAGTCCGTGAGCTCCGCACACCTCACCCGACACGGGTGGTCCGCCTGGCTCGACCCGGTGCGGATCTGGATGGATCAGCGGGACTCGCGTTGAACGCCCGACGCCGCGTCGCGGCTTGCGCACACGCGAACCCAAAGCTAGGCTGCATGCTCGCTTGCTCGGTTCGTATGGGCCGGGGCTGAGGCCACTCCGAGGAATCGCTCGATGATCAAGGAACTCGCCACGGGTCTCGGCGTCACGCTGGAGAACCTGTTCAAGAAGCCGTTCACGGTGCAATACCCGGAAGAGAAGCTCGAGATGTTCCCGCGCTTCCGTGGCCTGCACATCCTCGCCCGGCACGCCGACGGCCTCGAGCGCTGCGTGGGCTGCGAGTTGTGCGCCGTGGCCTGCCCGGCCGACGCCATCTTTGTCAAGGCGGCCGAGAACGATCCTGCGAATCCCGTCTCGCACGGTGAGCGCTATGCCGAGCGCTACGAGATCAACATGCTGCGCTGCATCTTCTGCGGCATGTGCGAGGAGGCCTGCCCCGAGGACGCCATCTGGCTCGAGAAGGACTACGAGCTCTCGGATTACGATCGCGACGCGTTCATCTACACGAAGGATGAACTCGTCGTGCCGATGGAGAAGTCCGGCTACCTCCCCAAGCGCTGACGTCGCGGGGTGCCACGCTCGGGCGGCCGGAGACGGCGGCCCGCCCGTGGCGCGTTCAAGAGCCCGGCAGTTGCGCGATGATCTTCCGCGCGAGCAGCGGCCAGCCCCATGGCGTTGCACTGCTCGGGCCCGCGGCGGAGAGCCGGTCGCGCAGCGGCGCGTCCGTGAGCACCTTGCGGATGGCGGCGCGCAGGAACCACGGGTGCCGCAGGCTCACGAGCGCATTCTCGCCGTGGACCGCGAAATCGGCCGTGCCGCTGCGCGTGCAGACCAGCGCGCAGCCGCTCGCCAGCGCCTCGAGCGCGGTATTGCACCAGCCCGCCTTGC
This sequence comes from bacterium, assembly GCA_031396225.1. Classification (GTDB taxonomy): domain Bacteria; phylum Eisenbacteria; class RBG-16-71-46; order RBG-16-71-46; family RBG-16-71-46; genus JAIOPA01. Next base: position 3,431 of record JANNKI010000176.1, read on the forward strand.
GCTCGGCCGCCACGAACACGTGGCTCGACTGGTAGAGCGCGACCAGTTCGTCCTGGGTGGGGTTGATCACGAAGCGGGCCCGGGGCGGCAGCTTCGCGCCGTCTCGCGGATCCTGGCGATTCGTGGCCAGGTCCACGGCGTCGAACAGCACGGTCTCGAACTCGGGGACGCGCCCCACCAGCCCGTTGAGCGCCCGCAGCACGAGGTCCGTGCCTTTCTTGGCTCGCGAACGCCGGCCGTTGACCAGCACCCGAAGCGGGGCGGCGGCCCGTTGCCCGGTGTCGGGGCGGAAGCGCTCGGGCCGGATGCCGCCCACGCCGTCCAACACGGGACGCCGCGCGGCTCGCTCGAGCGCCCGGCGCAGGGCCCCTGAATTGGCCATGAGCTTCACGTCGGGATCGGCCACCGCGCGCCTCTGGCCCGGGTCGCCCTCGAGGACGCAGTAGTAAAGGTGGTGCTGGGCCCGGTGCGCGCGAAACGTGGGGAACGTGCCGGCGTCGCCGCACAGTGCCACGTCGGACCCGCCGCCCGCGGAAGTGGCGAGCGGAGCGGTCTCGCCCGCGAACGGGAGCCACGCTGGCGGCACGCCGTCCGGGTGATAGAGCGTGACCCGGTGCCCCATCGCCACCCACTCGTTTCCGAGTTCGAGATAGCGGCGCACACCCCCGAACACACCCACGTGCGGCAAGAAGAGTCCGATGCGCATGGTCGAGCGACGCTAACAGACGCCCCCACGCCCGACCACCGTGGGAGCGTCCGGGCGGGTGTTCCGGAGTGGGACGGAAGCTGTTCCAGCATGGGACGCGGGATCGTCCCGCGATGGAACACGCGTTCACGCGACGCGACAGCGGATCGCACGATCGCCGCGATCCATGCGGGTGCGCCGCATCCCCCGCGGGATGGCACGCCTGCTGCATTAGAAGAGTCGCGTACAGGCCGCACCGCGACGGGCGCCTCAGCCCGCTGCCACCCCATGCTACACGTCCGGTTTCCCAGGGAGGAATCGCATGACGATCATCCGTTGGACCCCGCGCCGCAATGGCGATGACGCTGCCTCGCTCCGCACCGAGATGGACCGCCTGTTCGAGGGCTTCCTCACGCCCGTGCCGCTTCGTCAGGATCGGGCATCGCTCACGCCGCCCGTGGACGTCGAGGAGACGCCCGAGGCCTACCTGTTCCACGCCGACCTGCCCGGCCTGGTCTCCAAGGACGTGAAGGTCACCGTCAGCGGTGACACGCTCACGCTTCGTGGCGAACGCAAGCGCGAGGAGCAGCAGAAGGAAGGCGCCCTGCACCGCGTCGAGCGGGCGTACGGCGCGTTCGAACGCTCGTTCACGCTCGGCATGCCGGTTCGCGCCGACCAGGTGAAGGCGACGTATCGCGACGGCGTTCTCGAGATCCGCGTGCCCAAGGCCGAAGAGGCCCGGTCGCGTGAGATCGAGGTCCAGGTCGGGTAAGTTCCCCGACCCAACTCGATTCACCAGCCACGGCCACGCCCGCGGGGCACCCATCCGAAGGATGGGCCCCGGGCGTGGCATTCGAAGCACAGGCCGTCCGACGGCCAGGAAGGCAAGCTCATGGGAAAGGTCATCGGCATCGATCTGGGCACCACCAACTCGTGCGTCGCGGTGATGGAGGGCGGTGAGCCCAAGGTCATCGCCAACGCCGAGGGATTCCGCACGACGCCGTCGGTGGTGGCGTTCGCCAAGAACGGCGAGCGCCTGGTGGGGCTCGTCGCGCGCAGGCAGGCGGTGACCAATCCCACGAACACGCTGTACTCCATCAAGCGTTTCATGGGACGGCGCTACGACGAGGTGAGCTCCGAGATGAAGCTCGTGCCTTACGCGGTCGTTCCGGGACCGAACGGGGACGTGCGCGTGAAGGGCGGGTCGGGCGAGTTCTCGCCGCCCGAGATCTCCGCCATCATCCTCACGAAGATGAAGCAGACCGCGGAGGACTACCTCGGGGAGAAAGTCAGCGAGGCGGTCGTGACCGTGCCGGCCTACTTCAACGACAGCCAGCGGCAGGCCACCAAGGACGCGTGCCGCATCGCGGGGCTCGACGTGAAGCGCATCGTCAACGAGCCCACCGCGGCCGCGCTCGCCTACGGCCTCGACAAGAAGAAGGACGAGAAGGTCGCGGTATTCGACCTGGGCGGCGGCACATTCGACATCTCGATCCTCGAGATCGGCGACGGCGTGTTCGAGGTGCGTTCCACGAACGGTGACACGCACCTGGGCGGCGACGACTTCGACCAGAAGATCATCGACTGGCTCGCGGACGAGTTCAAGAAGCAGGAAGGCATCGACCTGCGCAAGGACCCGATGGCGCTTCAGCGGTTGAAGGAAGCGGCCGAGAAGGCCAAGTGCGAGCTATCGGGAACGCTCTCGACTGACGTGAACCTGCCGTTCATCACCGCCGACCAGAACGGTCCCAAGCACCTCAACATCACGCTGACGCGCGCCAAGCTCGAGCAGATCGTGTCGGACCTGATCGAACGCTGCCGCGGCCCGGTGATGCAGGCGATGAAGGACGCTGGCCTGTCCTCGTCGCAGATCGACGAGGTCGTGCTGGTGGGCGGTTCCACGCGCATGCCGCGCGTGCAGGACCTGGTCAAGGAGATCTTCGGCAAGGAGCCGCACAAGGGCGTGAACCCGGACGAGGTGGTCGCCATCGGCGCCGCCATCCAGGGCGCCGTGCTGGCCGGCGACGTGAAGGACGTCGTGCTCCTCGACGTGACGCCGCTCTCGCTGGGCATCGAGACGCTGGGCGGGGTCATGACCACGCTCATCCAGCGCAACACCACGATCCCCACCCGCAAGAGCGAGACGTTCTCCACAGCGGCCGACATGCAGCCGTCGGTCGAGGTGCACGTGCTGCAGGGCGAGCGGCCCATCGCCGGGGGCAACAAGAGCCTGGGCAAGTTCCACCTGGACGGCATCCGTCCCGCGCCACGCGGCACCCCGAAGGTCGAAGTGACGTTCGACATCGATGCGAACGGCATCCTGCACGTGTCCGCCCGCGATCAGGACACGGGCAAGGAGCAGAGCATCCGCATCGAGGCGTCGAGCGGACTTCAAGAATCCGAGATCAAGCGCATGGTGGATGACGCGGCCTCGCACGCCGAGGACGACCAGAAGCGCAAGGCGCTGGCCGAGGCGCGCAACACCGCCGACGCCAAGTCCTACGAGGTGGAGAAGGGTATTGCCGAGCATGGCGCCAAACTCGACGAGGCCACGAAGGCGTCGCTGCAGGAACGAGTCCAGGCCACGCGCGAAGCCGTGAAGTCCGAAGACCCCAAGGTCATCGAGGCGGCCACGGACGAACTCGCCAAGGCGTGGATGCAGGCCGCTCAGGCGCTCTACCAGCAGTCCGCTCCCGGCGCCTCGTCGGAATCCGGAGACACGCCAGCTGAACCGGGGCCGGAGGCCCCGGCCGGCGGCGATCCAAAGAAGAAGAAGCCGGGTGACGGCGCCGTGGACGCGGATTTCGAAGTGGTCAACTGAAGCATCCGGGTCACATCGAGCGGCGAGGACCGTGAGGTCCTCGCCGCTTCGCTGTTCTCGTAACGCCGGTCCCCGGCTGCGCGGAAGCCCGACGTCCACTAGATTGACTCCCAATGTCCGTCTTCCCCGAGTCTTGGACCCTTGCCCGGTACGCCACGGCCGCGCTCGCGGTCGCCTGCCAGGCGGCCTTGGGCGCCTACGCGATCCACCGGTGGCCGATGCTGCTCGAGCGCGCAAGGCCCGCGGCGCCGCCTGACGAGCCGTGGTGGGACGCCGAGGACGCGCCGCGCGTGCTCGTCCAGTTGCCGGTACGGGATGAGCACGCGGTCGTGGGCCGGCTGGTCGCCGCGGCGGCCGCGCTCGACTGGCCTCGCGAGCGCCTCGAGATCCAGCTCCTGGATGACTCGGGAGCGGAGTGCGCATCGCTCGGCGCCGAAGCAGTGGCTCTCGCCCGCGCGGGTGGCGTGCGGGTGACGCAGCTTCGCCGTGGCCACCGGCGGGGGTTCAAGGCAGGCGCCCTGGCCGCGGGGCTCGCCCGGAGCGACGCGACGTTCGTGGCGGTCTTCGATGCGGACTTCGTGCCGCCGCCCGACTTCCTGCGACGGCTGATGCCGCATCTCGCCGCGCCCGACGTCGGCATGGTGCAGGCGCGCTGGGGACACTTGAATCGCGACGCCAGCCTGCTCACGCGCGCGCAGGCCGTGCTGCTGGACGCCCACCAGCTGGTGGAGCACCAGTGGCGTCAGCGCGCGGGCCGCTTCTTCAATTTCAATGGCACGGCCGGGCTCTGGCGCCGCGCGTGCATCGACTCGGCCGGGGGCTGGTCCGACGACACGCTCACCGAGGACCTGGACCTGAGCTATCGCGCCCAGTTGGCAGGTTGGCGATTCGTATTCGACCCCTCGGTGGTGGTGCCGGCCGAACTGCCCGGGGACATGGCGGCGTTTCGGTCCCAACAGCACCGCTGGGCCCGGGGCGCGCTCCAGACGGCACGCAAGCTGCTCGGCGCGGTAGCTCGCGCCCCGTTGCCCCTCCGCGTCAAGCTCGAGGCGTTCCTGCACCTCACCGCCAACGTCAACTACCCGCTGCTGCTCATGCTCGCCGCGCTGCTCGTGCCGGTGCTGGCCGGCACCGCCGCGCTGACCTCGCCGTGGGGGCTCGCGCTCCACCTGCTGCTCCTCGCGGGCGGGACGCTCCCCGTGGCGCTGTTCCTCGCGAAAGGGTCGCGGCTCGCGGGCCGCCGGGGCGTGCGTGACATTGTGGACGTTGCGGCGGCGCTCGTGCTCTGCGCGGGCCTCTCCTGGCACCTCACGCGGGCGGTGTTCGAAGGCCTCCTGGGACCGACGGGTGAGTTCCTGCGCACGCCCAAGACGGGGGCGGGGGGTGGCGCGCCCGCCCCCGTCGCGCTCGCACGACTCGCGTCGCGAGCGTCCGCGGCTCGAGGAATGCCGGAACTGGCGCTCGCGGCGGGATTCGCCGGCGCCGCGGTCTGGATGGGGGTGCGCGGGAATGTCGCGGCTGTGCCGCTGTTGTTGGTGCTCGCCGCGGGACTGACCTGGGTCGGCGCGGGCGCGGCGCGACCGGGCGCTAGAGCCGGATGATCTTCTTCGAGCGCTTTCCGGCAAGCGCGTTGCGCGTGTCCACCACCGTCTTCGACCAGCGCAGCAGCGCACCGTAATCGATGGCCTTGTGCGCCGTGGCGATGACCACGCAGTCGAACCGGCGCACCCTGGCGGCGGTGAACGGCACGCTCTCGAGGACACCACCGGCGAAACGGATGCTCGGCACGTGCGGATCGGTGTACTCGATGCGCGCACCGCGCTCGCGGAGCTTTTCCATGATGTCGAGCGACGGGCTCTCTCGCACGTCGTCGATGTCGCCCTTGTAGGCCACGCCCAACACGAGCACACGCGCGCCGCGCACGGACTGGCCGCGGCGGTTGAGTGCCTCACCGACGAGATCCACGACGTACTCGGGCATGTGGCCATTCACGTGGCCCGCGAGCTCGATGAATCGCGCCTCGAAACCGCTCGCGCGCGCCTTCCATGACAGGTAGAAGGGGTCGATCGGGATGCAGTGCCCACCGAGACCCGGGCCGGGGTAGAAGGGCATGAACCCGAACGGCTTCGTGGCCGCCGCGCCAATGACCTCCCACACGTCGATCTTGAGCCGCGCGCACATGAGCGCCAGCTCGTTCACGAGGCCGATGTTCACACTGCGGAACGTGTTCTCGAGCAGTTTGACCATCTCGGCCACCTGCGTCGAACTGACCGCGACC
>JANNKI010000200.1:0-7863 GCA_031396225.1 bacterium
CTGCGCGGCGCGCGTTCGGAGGCGGCTCGCGAGCGCGCGCTGCGGGTCCTGGCCGGCGGCATGTTCGGCGAACTCCTGCGCACGCTCGACCTCGAACAACTGGACGCTCGCCTGCTGCGCGAGGCGTGTCGCCAGACCGGCGCGCGGAGTGCCGTGCTGCTGGCGCCCGATCCCGCCGGGGCGTGGGTGAGCGTGGCCGTGCGCGGCGACCTGCCCGAGCGCTGGGCGGCGTTCACGCTGCCCGCCGCGGCGTCGTGCCTCGACTGGCTGCGCACGCTGGGCCAGCCCGTGCGCCGCGAGGACCTCGAGCGGCTGCCCGGCATGAAAGGCGAACTCGTCGCCCTGGCCACGCACGGCGTGGCGATATTGGCGCTGCTGTCGGGCGCGGACGGCGTGGAGGCGGTGTTGGCCTGCGAGGATCGCCCCGACGGCGCGCCGATCGGGCCGCCGGAACGTGAGCGCCTGGCCGTGCTGTGCGCCGCGGCCGCTCCGGCGCGAGTGGCCGCGCGCCGGTTCCGCGAACACCAGGAGCGTGCGCTGGATCTGCTGTCGACGTCGAGCCCGAACGACCCGCGCCGGAGCGAGGCGTCCCGGGAGACGCTGGAACGATTGCTACCGGTGGCGGATACGCTTGGCGTGCATCACCGCGAACGCCTGCTGCTGGAACAGGCCCTGCGGCTCGGGCCATGGGTGTGGACCGATCTCGGTCGTGCGGCGCTGAGCGTTCTGTCGGACGCGGACCCCACCCGGCGGCTCGAGCATCTGCGCGCACTCACGCGCGATGCCGAGGCCTGCGCGCTGGGCGAACCCGCGGCCAGCGAGGACGTGCTGGCGTGGCTCGCGGCCACGGGCCTTCGCTACCAGGCGCTGCGCATCTCGGGGCGGAGCGCGTTCGAGAGCTGGTGCACGTCCGCCCGGTGGCTCAGGGTGCTGGTGCACCCCGAGCTCCGCGACCGCTTTCCGGAAGCCATCGAACCCGCGCGCTGAGCGCACTACCCCACGCGCGGGCCCGACTCAGTTGCCGCCGCCCGGCTTGATGCCGCTGAAGTCCACCTTCGGCACCACCTTCGACGTCTCCGGCACCGGATAGTTCGGCGCTTCCTTGAAGTTGAACATGTTCGCGAACAGGTTCATGGGGAAGCTTCGCACCGAGACGTTGTAGGACTTGACCGAATCGTTGTAGCGCATGCGCTCGGTGGCGATGCGATTCTCGGTGCCCGAGATCTCGTCCATGAGCTGGAGGAACGACTCCATGCTTCGCAGTTGCGGGTAGTTCTCCACCACGACCAGGAGTCGGCCGATGGCGCCGTCCATCCCCTGCGCCGCGGCGATGCCCTGCTCCGGTGTGCGCGCTCCCGCCATGGCGGCGCGCGCCCGCGCGATCTCGCCGAATACCGCCTGCTCCTGTCCCGCCGCGCCCTTCACGGTCTCGACCAGGTTGCCGATCAGGTCGCCACGGCGTTGGAGCTGGTTGTCCACCTGTGCCCACTTGTTCTCCACGTCGGCCTTCTTGGCGACGAGCGAGTTGTAGTTACCCGCAACGCATCCACCCAGGCCCAGCACGAGGAGCAGCACCACCACCAACGCCACCATACCGGTCTTCATCTTCCGCTTCTCCTTTCGAACGCCGCGCACCGTACACGGCGAGGGATCCTCACGTCATGGGCCCCGCGGCCCGGGTGATACACCGCACCCTACGCACCGCACGGGGTTCGAGATTCACCAGCCGCCACCGCCACCGCCTCCACCGCTCGAGCCACCGCCGAAACCTCCGAACGACGAGCCACCGCCACCGCCGCCGCCCCCGAAGCCGCCGCCCAAGCCCCCGAAGCCGCCGCTCCAGCCGCTTCCGCCCGAGGAGTACCACCCGCGTCGTCGTCGGTAGTCACGCGGGAGGATCGCCGGAAGCACGAGGAAGACCAGCACGAACATGAGCCCCAGGAAGAGGATCCCGCGGTTCTTTCCGCTTCGTTTCCCGCTGTAGCGCAGCTCCTTGCCGTTCCATTCGAGCATCACGCCCTTCTCGGCGCCGATGCGCTGAGCGCAAGCCAGCACCGCGGCGGTGATGCCCTCTGCGGGCTCCCCGGAGCGAAATCGCGGCGTCACGAGGTCGCGGATCATGCGCGACTGCCAGCCGTCGGGCAGCGTGCCCTCGAGCCCGTAGCCGGTCTCGAAGCGCACCGCGCGCTCCTGCATGGCAATCACCAACAACAGGCCGTCGTCGCGCTCGCGATCGCCGATCCCCCACTCCTTGAACACGCGCGTCTTGTAGGCGGTCGGATCCTCTGGCGCGCTGCTCGTCACGGTGAGCACCGCGAACTGCACGCCCGTCTTCTTGTGGAGCTGGTCGAGGAACGCCTCCAGCTCGGCACCGCGTGGCTCGCCGATCACGCCAGCGGCGTCGTTGACATGGCCCGTGTAGGCGGGGATGGGAGCGCGGCCGCTCTCGTCCTGGGCCAGGGCAGGCAGAGCGAGCGCGCCCGCCACCACCAGCACCACCAGGGAGAGCAGGCGCGCGGTAGCGCGCCGGATGCTCATGGCACGTGCAACACGTCGACAGCGCTGGTGAGTCGTTCGACCTGGGCGAGGAACGCCTTGAAGATGGTACGTGTCTCCTCGGCTCCCGGGTGCTTGCGCATCGCGCGTAACCGGTGCGCTCCCATCAGGGCCTGGGCATCGAGGTCGTGGATCTCGGCGACGCGCTCGATCACGCGGTCCAGGCTCGCGGGGGGCGCTTCGCCGTGCAGCCGGATCAGCGAGCGGAACAGCGTGTGGAATCCGCTCGCGAGCCGAGCGAGCGCGGCGTGCAGCCGCTCGGGGTGCGCGGCGCCCGTCAGGTACTCCTGCGCCAGTCTCAGGTGCTTGCCGCGCAGTTCCTGCTCGACCTGTAGCCGCAAGTAAGTCTGCGGCACCTCGAGCGTGTCGAACAAGCTCACGCCCTCGAGACGCCAGTGGCGTTCCTTGAGATCCAGCCATTCGATGGGGAACACGTCGAGTGAGCGCTGCACCTGCAGCATCGTCATGAACATCGGATCGATGTGCGGCGGCTTGTGCGTCTGCGGCACCGCCGCGGCGATCAGGTCGAGCTGCGAGAATGGCAGCTCGCGAGTCACCACCAGCACGTTGATGTGTCGTTGGAGAGGATCGAAGCCCTCGTTCAAGGCGCCGCCGGTGATGTATGCCGACAGGAATTGTTCGCCCAGGCGTGCCTGCACCGGAGCCAGCCAGCGTTGGGCTGCAGCCAGCACGACGGGGACAGGTTCGGGCGCGCCGGGGAGTTGGCTCATGGCGCGAACGATAAGCCATGGCGGCGGGCGGTCAAGAAGCGCCGAGCGCGGCGCGCTCCGACGGCGCAGGGGGCGGCAGAAAGCACCAGCGTCGTACTTGACCCCCCTCGCACGCGCCCGTACCGTTCAAAGGCCATGAAACCGGTCGTCAATGACTTCAGCATCCATGTGGCCACCGTCAACGGCTCGGGCAGCCAGACCGCCAACAGCGTGCTGTTGCGCGCCATCTTCCAGATGGGCATCCCGGTGAGCGGCAAGAACCTGTTCCCGTCGAACATCGCGGGGCTGCCCACCTGGTTCACCATTCGCGCCAGCAAGGACGGCTGGGTCGCGCGTCGCGCACACCACGAGGTGCTCGTGGTGATGAACCCCGAGACCGCGGCCGCCGATGTGGCCGAGATGGGCCCCGGCACGGTGGTCGTCGCCAACGAGACGCTCAAGTTCCCCGACCTCCCCGATGACCGAATCGTGTATCGAGTGCCCATGGGCAAGCTGATGGAGCCCATCTCCACCGACGTCAAGCTGCGCCGGCTCGTGGTCAACATGATCTACGTGGGCGTGCTCGCGGAGTTGCTCGGAATCGACGCGATCGAAGTGGACCGCTCGCTCCAGGCGCAGCTGGGGCGCAAGCCCAAGGCGCTCGCGCTGAACCAGGCGGCGGTCAAGGCGGGCATGGCCTACGTGCGTGAGCACCTGCCCAAGCGCGACCCCTACGTGGTCGAGCGCATGGACGGGACCGCGGGCAAGCTCCTGATCGAAGGCAATACCGCGGCTGCGCTGGGCGCCCTGTTCGCCGGCGTGACCGTGGTGACGTGGTACCCGATCACGCCGTCCAGTTCGCTCGTGGAGGCGCTGATCGGGTTCCTCGAGCGACATCGCCGCGATCCCGGGAGCGGAAAGGCCAGTTTCGCCGTGATCCAGGCCGAGGACGAGATCGCCGCGATCGGCATGGTGCTCGGCGCCGGCTGGGCCGGAGCACGCGCCATGACCAGCACGTCGGGCCCCGGCATCTCGCTCATGGCGGAGTTCGCGGGTTACGGCTACTACACCGAGATCCCTGGCGTCATCTGGGACATCCAACGCGTCGGGCCATCGACCGGCCTGCCCACGCGCACGGCCCAGGCGGACCTGTCGTTCGTCTATGGCCTGTCGCACGGCGACACGCAGTTCCCCGTGCTGCTTCCGGGCTCGGTGGCCGAGTGCTACGAGTTCGCGCAGCTCGCGTTCGACCTGGCGGAGCGGCTCCAGACGCCGGTGTTCGTGTTGTCCGATCTGGATCTGGGGATGAACAACTGGATGAGCGATCCGTTCACCTACCCGGACAAGCCGTGGGACCGCGGCAAGGTGCTCGACGACGCCGCACTCGCGAAAGTGGCGAAGTTCGAACGCTATCGCGACGTGGATGGCGACGGCATCCCCTATCGCACGCTTCCTGGCGCCAAGGACTGGAAGGGCACCTACTTCACGCGCGGCAGCGGTCACGACGAGGCGGCGCGCTACACGGAGGATCCGGCTGCCTACGTGCGCAACATGGACCGGCTTCGCCGCAAGTTGGATACCGCGCGGGAGCTCGTACCGCCACCGGAGGTGGCGGGTCCGAGCGGCTCAGGAATCGGGCTGATCGCGTTCGGGTCCTCGCACTGGGCGTTGCTCGAGGCGCGCGCGGAATTGGCCGCCGCCGGCGTGAAGACCGACTACCTGCGCGTGCGCGGCCTGCCGCTGCACGCCTCGGTGGCCGAGTTCGTCAATCAGCACGACCGTATCTATGTGATCGAACAGAATCGCGACGGACAGCTGGCCGAGCGCATCCGGCTCGAATCCCCGGAGCGCGCCGCCCGCGTGCGCTCGGTGCTGCATTACGACGGCCTGCCCATCGACGCGCGCTCCGTCACCGACGGTGTGCTGGCGCACGAGGGTGTGCCCCTGGGAGCCACGCGATGAGGCTCCGCCACGCCAGGGGCGGCCAGAGGCCGCCGGGGTCCTGCCGATGAGCACGTCCGCGCCCACCGGTCAGCCCGTCAATCGGATCGGCCTCCTCAAGGCCGACTACGACGGCGGCAAGACGACGCTGTGTCCCGGATGCGGCCACAACGCCATCACCGGCGGCATCATCCAGGCCGCGTGGGAGGCGGGACTCGAGCCGCATCGCGTGGCCAAGCTGTCCGGCATCGGCTGTTCGAGCAAGACGCCCGCCTACTTCCTGGGCCACTCGCACGGATTCAATGCCGTGCACGGCCGCATGCCCAGCATCGCCACCGGCGTACACGCGGCCAATCGCGAGCTGCTGTTGATCGGCGTGTCGGGCGACGGCGACACCGCCAGCATCGGGCTCGGTCAGTTCTGCCATCTCGTGCGACGAAACGTGCCGGTGGTGTACATCGTCGAGAACAATGGCGTGTATGGACTCACCAAGGGCCAGTTCAGCGCCACCGCCGACGTGGGCAGCACGCAGAAGGGCGGAAAGGAGAACGCGCTCCCGCCCATCGACCTGTGCGCGCTGGCCATCGAGCTGGGCTGCGGGTTCGTCGCGCGCTCGTTCTCGGGCGACCAGAAACAGCTGCGCCCGCTCCTCAAGGCCGCGTTCGCGCACCCCGGCACGGCGGTGCTCGACGTGATCAGTCCGTGCGTGACGTTTGCCGATCACGAGGGCTCCACCAAGTCGTACGCCGCGGTCAAGGAGCACGACGCTCCGCTGCACGACATCGACTACGTGCCCTACTTCGAGGACATCACCGTCGAGTACGAGCCCGGGACCACGCGCGAGGTGACGATGCCCGACGGCTCGCACGTCATCCTGAAGAAGCTGGCCGAGGACTACGACCCCACAGACGCCGGGGCCGCGATGAACACGCTGCGCGAGGCGCGCGCCGAGATGAAGTTCGTGACCGGGCTGATCTACGTGAACACCGCCGCTCACCGGTTCGACGACGAGATGCGGCTGACGGACGAGCCGCTCGCCTCGTTGCCGCTGGAACGCGTGCGTCCCGCGAAGAGCGTGCTGGACTCCATCATGAAGAGCTACCGCGAGGGCAGCGCGCCGGTGGGCTCGGGCGGCGGATGAGCCGCGCACCCGCCTCCCGGGCGCCACGCTGACGGCGACGTTGGTGCGGCGCGCGTTCGACGAGCGCGCCACGAGTTACGCGCTGTGGCCCGAACTCACGCGCGGCGGGACACGCGACCGCGTGCTGGAGCGCCTCGAGCCCGTGGCCGACGAGACGTTCCTGGACCTCGGGAGCGGCCCCGGGGCCATGGCGCGTGCGGCCGGCCCGTTCGTGAGGCGCGTGTTCCTGTGCGACCTGTCGCCCGCCATGTTGCGAGTGGCCGCCACCGAATTCAAGCGCGCCGAACGATTGGTGCCACCGCGCGCGGCGGCCGACGCCTGCGCGCTCCCATTTCGTGACGCCAGCTTCGACCTGGTGGCGTGCCGGCACGCGGCGCGCCTGTTCGAGTCACCCGACCGAGCCGCGGCCGAGATGCGTCGCGTGCTTCGGCGCGGAGGACGTGTGGCGATCTGCGACGTGATGGCCACCGGCGAGCCCGACGTGGACCGCGTTCTCCTGGCACTCGAGGAGATGCTCGCGCCGTGTCCCGTGCACCTGCTCACGCCCGAGGCGTGGATCCAGCGGCTGGAAGCCGCTGGACTGCGAGGAGACTGGCACGACCAGCCGCTCGCCGAACTGGACGCCGGCCGCTCGCTGCTGGACGCTTGTGCGCGCTGCGGTGTGGCGCAAGCCGCTTGCGACGCGGCCCGGCGGTTGTTGTTGGACGCTCCGGAGGCCGCGCGCAAAGCACTCGGCGTGCTCGCGCACGGCGACGACGTGGTGCTGCACCTGCCGTTGGGAGTCGTGGGAGCCACGCGAACGACGGCGTGAGCAGGCTTTGGCGATCGCTGGTCGCAAGTCGGCGGGGGCTCACCTATGCTCACCCCGGGCCGACGAAGCAGATGTCCCCATCCCGCACCCGGAGGTCATCGATGAAGCGCCTCCTGCGCTGGTCGCCGATGTTGTTGCTGTTGCTCATGCTTCCCGGATGCGGTGGGAACAAGGGGGCCGCGGAGCAGGCGCTTGCCAGCGCCGACGCCGCGTATGGAAAGATCTCCGAGCAAGCTCAGGGGCTTGCACCCGACCAGGCGCAGTCGATCGAAGCCGCTCTCGTCGCGGCCCACGAGACGCTTGCAAAAGGCGATGGCAAAGCCGCGCTGGCCGCAACGCAGGCTCTAGAGTCCCGCATCCGTGCACTTGCCGACGAGTTGCCCGCGCTGCAGACCAAGCTCCAATCGGATTGGAGCGCGCTGGTCGGTGCGGTTCCCGGCGCATTGGCGGCCGCCCAGAAGAAGCTCGAGGATTTCGGGAGGCCCCCCGAGGGCATGCCCGGGGTGGCGGAGCTCGACGCCGCGAGCAAGCAACTCGCCCAGCTTCGGTTGCAGTGGGCGGACGCCCAGTCGCTGGCCGAGGGTGGCAAGCTCGCGCAGGCGGCCGCCATGGGAGAACAGGTCCGCTACGACGCGGTGAGACTGGTGACCGAGTTCCGTGGCGGGTCCTAGCGCTTCCGGCCTGATCGAATGCTCGCGAACTCA
>JANNKI010000204.1:0-7356 GCA_031396225.1 bacterium
GCAGCAGTGCCGACGACGTGAGCGAGCCATCGCGGATCCACGACCGCTCGTACGAGCGCGAGCCGGGCTGGATGCCGGCCCCGTCGCGGTTGACCAGCACGTAGCCGAGCTGAGCCTGAAGCGTCGCGGCCACGTCGTGGCCGTCATTGCCGGCCTCGAGCCGGAACGAGCCGAGCCGCGTGTCCCAATCGCGCTCCACCACGGCCTGCCAGGCGGCGGCGTCGCCGGCCACGAACGGCTGGCGCGGCTCGCCGCCCGCGCGGAGCGGCACCACCACCACCACTTCGTCCTGATCGCCCGGACCGAGCTCCATGCTCCACGACAGCACGCACGAGGCCCGCGCGACCGGGTCGCGGAGCGAGTCCCGCCCGGGCACCGTGCCCGCCGCGAGACGCGCCACGAAGTCGCCCTCGTCGAACGTCATCGCCCCGAAGCGGTCGGGGGGCGGCGCGAACACGAGCGAGCGTTCGTCGTTCACGTGCACGGTCGCGCCCGTCCTCCGGAGCGAGGCGATACGCGCCGGCCCGCCGGCGACGTTCAGGAACTGACTGGGCGGATTCACCTGGAAGGGCCGCAGCGCCACCAACAGCGTCACGCGCCGCGTCCCGGGCGCGAGGTTTCGCAACCGATAGCGGGCCACCAGCTGGGAGTTCTCCCGCGGTCCCCGCGCGAATGCCGTCACCAGGAGTTCCAGGTGCTCCATCCGCCGCGTCACCGTCGGGATCGGGAGCGAGCCCGCTTCGAGCGTGTGGAGGCTACTGCCCTGCGCCCACGTGTGCAGCCCCTGCTCGGTCCTGAGGAATGGCTCGAGGGAGAACTGCGCGCGACCGACCTCGAGCCGAGCGTCCTCATCGAGCAGCCCTTCCTCCTCGGCCCCGTCCACTCCGACCACCGTCCAGTAGCTCTGCTCACCGAGGAAGCCTCGCGGGTAGTGCCCGCGCGGGCTCGCCTGCGCCACCGCCGACAGGAATCGCTCGGCGGTCGCGCCCCATTCGAGCGGTTTCACGCTCACCTCCGCCAGCGCGACGCCTCGGCCCGCTCTCCCGAGCGGTCGCACGCGCAGTCGTCGCGCCTCGCTCTCGGGCAACTCCAACCAGTCGCGCCCGCCGTCGCTCCCGAGCACTCGCCGAAGCTCGCGCCAGATCCCCGCTCCGTCGTCCGCCTCGATCACGTAGTCGCGCGCGTGACGCTTTGGCCGCCAGTCCAGCACAAGGCCGCCGAACTCGCGCAGCGTGCCGAACTCGAGCGTGAGCGCCGGTGCGGCATCGCGCGGCGCGCTCTCCCACCACGTGGTCTCGCTCGAGTCGGCCGCCCGCCCGGCCGGATGGCCGGGCGTGTGCGAAGTGGCACTCGCCACGGGCGGTGACGGTGGGCCCGTCACGGGCAGTGGCACCAGCGTGAGCTCGTCCAACCACACCGTGCCCTGGCCGCCCGAGCCGGCGGTGATCGCGAACTCCAGCGCCGCCGCGTGACGCAGCTCGCCCCCGCCCTTCGGTCCCCAGGCGAACGAGACCTGCCGCTTGCGGATGCGCTCGGTGGCCCACTCGCGCGGGAACTCGAGGT
Source organism: bacterium (assembly GCA_031396225.1). Lineage (GTDB taxonomy): Bacteria > Eisenbacteria > RBG-16-71-46 > RBG-16-71-46 > RBG-16-71-46 > JAIOPA01. The sequence goes on from JANNKI010000204.1 coordinate 1,564, forward strand.
TCGTGCGGTTACACCACCACACGTTCTCGCCACTCTCGTCCAGCAGTTTGAACTCGAGGTTCTGCGGCGCGGTCGCGCCGCGCAACTGGAATTCGAAGCGATAGTTCTCGGGCAGCGCCAGGTCCACCTTCCGGTGGAGCACGGCGTAGCCGCCGCCCTTGGTGAAGTTGAAGTCCACTCGCAGGGCCCGGCCCTTCGGGCCGGGCTCGACGGAGAGCTTCATCTCCACGCCGCTCGCGGGCAGCGCGCTCCACGCGGCGGAGCTCTCGAAGTCGTCCACCACGATGGGAGGCGCCAGCGCCGCGCGCGCGACACCGCCGGGCGGGAGCCCCGCGACCAACGCGAGCGCGACCGCGAACGTCAGCCGGATCCCCGGCGCCCTCACCCCTTCACGCTCCCGGCCATGACCCCGCGGATGTACCAGCGCTGCAGCACCACGAACACGAGCAGCACGGGCAGCACGGTGACCACGGCGCCGGCCATCATGAGCTCGGTGTCCAGCACGTGTTCGCCCACGAGACTCGCGAGTGCGACGGGCAGCGTGTAGTGACGCTCGTCCGAGAGCACCACGAGCGGCCAGAGGAAGTCGTTCCACGACGACATGAACACGAACACCGCCAGCGTGGCGAGCACGGGCGCCAGGTTCGGGAGCACGATGGACCAGTAGATGCGACCCTCCCCCGCACCCTCCAGTCGCGCCGAGTTCAAGAGATCGTCCGGCAGGGCGAGCGCGTACTGGCGCACGAGGAAGATCCCGAACACGCTGGCGAGCCATGGCACGAGCACGCCGGCGTAGCTGTTCACCAGTCCCATGGACTTGAGCATCAGGAACAGCGGCAGCATGCCCACCTGCGCCGGCACGAGCATGGCGGTGAGCATCAGCCGGAACAGGCCCTCGCGTCCCGGGAATTTGAGCTTGGCGAACGCGTAGCCCGCCATGCTGCTCGTGATCAACACGCACAGCGTGCCCAGCACCGAGATCAACAGGCTGTTCGCAAACGCCCGCGCGAGGTTCAAGTGCGAGAACAGCTCGACGTAGTGCTCGAACGTCACCCGGCTCGGGAGCAGCGGCGGCGGCGAGGTGTTGGCTTCGCCCGACGGCATGAGCGAAGCCGATAGCATCCAGAGCAGCGGCGCCACGGTGAGTGCCGCGCCCGCCAACAGAACGCCGTTCACGACCAGCCCCCCGAGGCGCGGCTTCATGCGCTCCCCTTCCGCGCCTGTAGACGCATCTGCACGGTGGTGGCCACGAGGATCACGGCGAACAGCAGGAACGCGAGTGCCGCGGCGTAGCCCAATCGCCACCAACGGAAGCCCTGCTCGTACATGAGCAGCACCAGGCTGGTCGTGCTCTTCAAGGGACCACCCTGCGTCATCACGTACGGCTCGGCGAAGAGCTGGAAGTAGTTGATCATCGTGGTGACGCTCACGAACAGGAACACCGGTGCGAGATCGGGCAGCGTGACGCTCCAGAACCGCTGCCAGTTGTTCGCGCCATCCAACTGCGCCGCCTCGTGCAGCTCGCGCGGAACGTTCTGGAGCCCCGCCACGAAGATCAACAGGTTGTAGCCGAAGTTCTTCCACACGGCGAGCACGAGGATCGAGGGCAGCGCCCAGTGTGGATCGCCGAGCCAGTCCACGGCAGGCAGCCCGAGACGACCCAGGAGCGCGTTCACGAGTCCGTACTGCGGCTGGTAGAGGTAGCGCCACACGATCGCCACGGCGACGAGCGTGGTGACGACCGGCGCGAAATAGACCGCGCGAAAGAACGGCTTCCAGCGCGTGGTGTGGGCGTCCACCAGCAGCGCGGCGCCGAGCGAGACCGCCACGGACACCGGGGCGCCCACGAACGCGTACCAGAGCGTCACGCGAAGCGCGTTCCACGTGTCGGCGTCGCGAAGCGCCTGGACGTAATTGCGCACGCCCACGAACCGCACGGTCGAGGGGTCGCCGATGGCGTAGAGGTCGAAATCCGTGAGGCTCAGCCACAGGCCGTAGAGCACCGGCCCGAAAAAGAACACCAGGATGAGCACCACAGAGGGGAGCGCCAGCAACAGCCCTGCGCGTGCCTGACGTGCGGCGAGTGGCGCGCTCACGACTTGCGCGCTCCGGCCGCCTTTCGCTCGGCGAGCCAGCGACGCTTCTCGAGCAACTGGTCCACGATGCGATCGAGGTCGGAGAGCACGGAGTCGGGCGGGGCCACGCCGCGGATGGCGCGATCCGACTGCTCCCACACGCGCGTGGCGATCTCCTCCCACTCGGGCACCATCGGGCAGGGAGCGGTGCGCAACAGCTGCTCGCCGAACGCGCGCGTGCGCGGGTCGGCGGTGAGCGCGGAGTCGGACCACGCCTCGCGCCGCGCCGGCAGGTCGCCGGTCAGCCTCCAGAAGCGCACCTGCTGTTCGGGACGCGACAGGAACGACATGAGCTTCCAGGCAGCCTCCGGATGCTTCGTGCCGCGGAACATCACGAGTGAGGAGCCGCCGGCGAACGACACACCCGGGCCGTCCGGACCGGGCAGCGGCGCCGTGGCCCACGCATGCTGCAGCGACTCGGGCAGGCGGCGCGCGAACTCGCCCAGGTTCCACGGGCCGGTCACCACCATGGCGAACGTGCCGCGCTCGAACTCCTGGTACATGTTCGCGATCTCCTGGTTACCCACCGAGGGAGCCAGACCCTCGCGGAACAGGCTCAGGTAGAAATCGAACGCACGCCGGAACGCGGGCTCGCGGAACGCCCCGCGCGTGCCGGCCTCGCCGAGCAACGGGGAACCCGCCTGGAGTCCCAGCACCACCGGCTGCATCCACTCGTTCGTGGGCAGGAAGATCGCGTAGCGCCCCTCGCCCGCCTGTCGCTTCACGGCACGCAGGCACTCGCGCCACGCGTCCCACGTGGTGGGCATGCTGTCGTAGCCGGCGCGCGCGAGCAGGTCCTTGCGGTAGAAGATCACGCGCGTGTCCACGTACCACGGCAACCCGTACGGCATGCCGTCGAGCACATTGGTGTCGTAGATGCCGTCGAACCACGCCGCGCGCGTCAGACCTGACTGCGCCAGTCGAGGCCCGAGCGGAGCGAGCGCTTGCAAGGCTCCAAATTCCGCGATCCAGCTGTTGCCGAGCTGCGCCACGTCGGGCGTGGAGCCGCCCACGTGCGCGGTGAGCAGCTTCTCGTGCGCGGCTGACCACGGGATCTGTTGCACGTGCACGCGAATGCCGGGGTTCTCGCGCTCGAAGTCGCGAACCAGCTCGCCCACCACCTCGCCCTCGCGTCCCATCGCCCACATGCGCAGCATCACCGGACCGCCGGTGCGTGGGCTACAGCCGGACAGAGCGCACACCGCGCCCAGCGCGCAGACCGCAAGCGCGACCGCGAGCCGTCGCATCACCGACCGGCCGCTCCCCCGCCCAGCCAACCGCCGCGGAACCCGGCGGCGAGCAGTCCGCGCCGCACGTGCGGGTTCTTACGCATGACGCGCCACACGAGCCCGCTCCGCCAGTTCTCGATCATCGCGAGGATCGGTCCCTGATCGATGCCGAGGTAGTCGTCGTCGAACCAGCCGACCCCTGGCACGACCGCACCGTGCTGCGTCTTCATGGCCTCGTCGAGCGTGGGGTTGAACGCATCCACGAAACCGTAGCGGCGGAACACGTGCTCGCCATAGCGCTCGCGCATGGCCATGAGCGCCGGCAGGCAGATCTCCGGCGCGAACGCGATGGAGCCGCCGGCCGCCGAGGGGCACAGCGTGCCGTCGTCTGTGACGTTCGTGTGGCTGGCGCCGCGCGCCTGGTAGGTGTGGAACTCGCGCGCGCGGCCGGAGAGCGTGAGCTTCGCGTCGAGCGGGCCGTCGCACGCCGTCAGGCCCCAGACCTCGGCGTCGTAGCCCTTGAAGCCGGACGGGTTCGCGATGGCGTAGCCGCGCTGGGCATACGTGGCGCGCCGCGAGTTCTCGAAGTAGTCGATGCCCTTCGCCCGCATGTAGTCGTCGCGGATGCCGCGGAAGTCCAGCCACACGTGCGAGTACTGATGGCCAAAAAGCGGCCCGAAGCCAAGGTACTCCTGATCGTGGAACTTGCCCCAACGGTAGCCGTCCACCCAGCCACGCCATGTCTCAGGCCCCACCGGGTACGTGGGCGAGCCCAGCGCCATCATCTGCATGACCATCGTCTCGTTGTATCCGCGCCAGTCGTACGGCAGGAAGCCTTCGCGCGGCGTCCACCCGAGCGACAGGAGCGGCGGCCGCACGCGCATCCACGTCCACTCGGCGCGGGCGACCAACGAGTCGGTGAGCGCGCGGATGCGTCGCTCGGGCGAGGTGCCGCGGTCGAAGTAGGACTGGCAGAACAGCGCGCCGGCGAAGAACAGCCCGGTGTCGATGTTGGAGAGCTCGACATTCTCGAACCGCGTGCCCGAGCCGGGGTGAAGAAAGTGGTAGAAGAAACCCTTGTAACCTATTGCGCCGGCTTGAGCTGTGTCCTGCTTGCCGCTCCAGTGGAATTCCAACGTGCGCAGCGTGCGCGTGGCGGCCTGCTCGCGCGTGATCCAGCGCCGTTCGGCGCCGATAGGGTAGGCGGTGAGCGCGAAGCCCGTGGAGGCCACGCTGATGAACGATCGGGTGGGCCAGCGGTCGGGCATGAGGCCGCTGTACGGGTCGGCGAGATCCCAGAAGAACTGGAACGTGCGTCGCTGGAGCGTGTCCACGAACGCGCGCTCCGTGGCGCTGAGCTTCTCGGCCCGTAGGTAGGGATCGCGCGCGGACTTCGCCGCGCACGCGGCGGACGACGTCCCGAGTGCGACCGTCGTGGCGAGCAGCACGAGCACGTGCACCCAGCGCTTCACGAGGATCACTTTCGCCGCCGAGCCGTCGACCGCGGCGTCGCACGAGTCCGCTTGGCCGGCATGCCGTTCGGGCGCGGATCACTTGCGCGCCGGCCCTCGACGGGCGTGGCTCCACACGAGACACGCACCACCAGCCACGTGGGCAGGACCTCGTGCGAGTGACTCGGGGCCGGCTCGCCGCGGCCCCGGCTCAACAGGCGATGGAGCGCACGCTCCCCCAGCTGGTAGGCGTCCACGTGCACCGTGGTGAGCGGCGGCGTCAGGTGACGCGCGATGGCGATGTCGTCGAACCCCACCACCGCCATGTCGCGCGGCACGCGCAGGTCGGCGTCGCGCAGCGCACCCAACACGCCCACCGCCATCACGTCGTTCGCCACGAACAGCGCGGTGGGGCGCGGCGACAGCTTGAGCAACGCCTCTACGCCTTGATAGCCCGAGCGTTCGGTGAAGTCGCCGCGCATCTCGAGCGTACGCGTGTGGGGGACGCCCGCCTCGCGCATGGCCGCACGGTAGCCCTCGAGCCGCTGCTGGGCGTCGCGATTCCCGGCCGGGCCGGCGATCGTCGCGATGCGCCGGTGGCCGAACTGCTGCAGGTGGCGCACCACGGCGTAGGCGCCGTCGAAGTTGGCGAGCGCCACGGTGTCGAAGTCGTGCGTCTCGCCGCCCGGGCCCAGCAACACCACCGGGCAATCCCACGCACCCGCGCGAATGGCGGGAACGGACTCGGGTTCGGGCGCCATGATGATCAGCCCGTCGATGCGGCCGCGCATGGTGCGCAGCGCGGCGACCAGTTCGTGCGTGTCCGAGTGCGAGCTACTCACCAGCACGTGCAAGCCCTCGCGCCGGGCGGCCAAATCGATGCCACGGATGACCTCGGAGAAGAATTCGCCGTGCAGGTCCGGCAGCAGCACACCGATGGCATGCGTGCGGTTCGTGATGAGGCTGCGGGCCACGCCG
>JANNKI010000221.1:0-19616 GCA_031396225.1 bacterium
GGCGTGCACGTGGAGGCGTTCCCGGGCGACGTTCGCACGTGGCCGTTCGAACAGCTGGTGCTCGTGCGCGGGGATGCCGCGGGGGAACCGGTGCAGCTGGAGCGGCGCGCCATGCCAGTCGAGGTGATCGTCGTCGAGGACCGCGCCTTCCACGCGGCGCTGCGCGCCGCACTCCCGCGGGGGCGAAAGCTCGCGGGCTCGGGCGGGTTCCGCTTCGCGCTCCGCACCGTGGCGCTGCTCGCCGCGCTCGGGGCACTACTGCTTCTCGTCGCTTGGCGTTTCGGCGTCCCGGCGCTGGCGGACCAGGTGGCGCACCGCGTTCCCGTTCGATGGGAACGCGAGTTCGGAGACCAGGTCGTCGCCGACTTCGCACCGGTCGCGCAGCAGGTGACGGACCCGGCGATCGTCGGGCCGGCGCGGTCCCTGCATCGGAGCTTCGCCGACGTGCCGTCCGGCGGCGCGCCAGCTTCGCGGCTCGTGGTCGCCCGAAACGACCTCGTCAGTGCGTTCGCCGCGCCCGGTGGCACGGTCGTGGTGACCACCGGGCTGCTGCGTGCGTTGCGCACACCCGACGAGCTGGCGGCGGTGCTCGCGCACGAGGTCGGCCACGTCCGCCGGCGCCATCCGCTCCGCGGCGCCCTCCGCCAGGTGTCGCTCCAGGTGCTGCTGGGCTTGATCGCCGGCGACCAGACGCTGCTGGGCACGGGGCTCCAGGCGGCGGGACACCTGGGCGGGCTGTCCTATAGCCGCGAGTACGAGCGCGAGGCGGATGGGGAAGCCGTGGCGCTGCTCGGCCGCGCAGGCGTCTCGCCCGCAGCACTTGCCGATGCGCTCGAGACCCTACGGCGCGCAGCGCCCGCGGGCGTGGAGATCGGCTTCCTGTCCACGCACCCAGCGCCAGCCGAGCGCATCGCCCGCATCCGACGGTCAGCGGGAGCGTCGCTCGAGCATGCCGCGCGCTCGAGCGAGGTGACGGTCGAGGCCTGGCGCGCCATGCAGGCCGCGCTCGCCACCCGGCAAACGACGAAGGCCACCCGCTAAGGAGTGGCCTTCGTGATCACCGCCGGCGACGAGCTACCGGTAGATGGACTTGAGATCGCCCCACGACGACTTCTTCGACTTGGTGACGCACGCCACGACGCCGGGGATGATGCCGTTGTTGTAATCGTCGAGATCGTTGTTGAGCGCGCTGGTGGTTCCGGGGGCAAGATAGCCGGCGCCCACCGGCGGAATCACGAGGCCACCGATCAACGCGTCGGCCGCGTTCACGTCGGACTGGATGTTGGTGAGGTCCGAGCCATTGCACGCGTTGAGCTTCACCGTGATGAGCTGGTGGGCCAACGAGATGAGTCCGTTGCCCATAGCGGGCGTGTTGTAGATGGCGAGCAGCTGTGCGGCGCTGTACGAGACCGTGCCGAGCGTCATGGGCGTGCAGCCGGGCGGCCACACCTCGGTGTGGTTCTTCCAGAAGCCCTGCGTGCACTCCGGATCCCCGGTCGTGCTCGCGAACGCCACGACAGACGGCAGGCTGCCGGAGCCGGGGGTCACGCCATCGCCCTCGGCCCACACGCGAGCCGCGTACTCGCCGGGCGTGATGCCATCGAGATAGCTGCCGTAGACGCCGGTCTCGTCGAACAAGTCGCCCATCTGCACTTCGATTGCGCCGTTCGGGCCGAGCCGGAACGTGCTGCTGCGTGAGTCGGGATTCAGCGTGGGGTCGCCCGTGAACTCGCAGTAGGCCACGTTCGGATCGTATTCGTCGACGGGCCAGCCGTAGGACTCGTAGTCCGAGCGTGACATCCACTGGATGACGAAGCCATGCGGCGCGCCGGACGCACCGGCGGTGACATCGAGATCGATGCGGAAGAAGCCGCCGCCCTTCAAGCTGAGCGTGGGCGTGTCGAGTTGCTGGGCCTGGGCCGCGGGGACAAGCGTGGCGAAAAGGACCGTGGCGAGGAGCCCCCGGAGTACTCGGGCGGCCGGTGCGAAGTCGCGAAGGTGCATGGGCGTACTCCTGATGGACAAGGGAACTCCGTGGAAAAACGGAAGCACGCGTAGAATCTACCTAGCTCGAGAGCGAGACTCAATAACAATCGAGCCCGCGGAGTCGCCGGAATTCGACGCGGAGCCAAGCGGTACCCTGTACGAAACCGGTCGGTGGTGCCGCCCGGTCAGCGAAAGGTGTACGTGAAAACCGCCTGGACGAACCGGCCGAGTGTGCGGTCGCGCGAGTCCTGCACGTAGGTCTCGGTGAAGCTCCGACCGACGCTCCGGTCCTGCTGCAGGACATCGGTGGCTGTGACGCGGATCTCTCCCTTGTCACCCTTCAGGAACTTCTTCCCGAGCGTGGTGTTCCACAGCACCACGTTCTGGCCGTACTGGTCCGACACCCCGCCCTGCAGATTGTGGTTCAACTCCTGGCGGATCACGATGCCATGCTTGGCGACGGCGTTGAATCGCAGGCCGAGCGTGTGCGCATAGTAGTCCCCGCGCGAGGTGGTGCTGAGCGTGTTGCGGGTGATGTTGTAGTTGCCCTGGTAGCTCAGGGTGAAGTCGAGATTGGGACTGATGTTGCTCGACAACACCGAGCCATAGCGCACCGACCAGGTGCGGCTGATGTTGTCCCCGGCGTTGATGCGCGTGGGCGTCTGGTTGAACGAGCCGCCGCCATTCACGCTGGCGATGCTCTTCAGGAACGACACCGGCCGGCTGTAGGCGGCGAACGCATTCGCCACCCACGAGACGTCCAGGTTGACGGGGCGGGTGAGCTGCGTGCCGCGCGCGAGCGCGATGCCGTCGAGCACCGTGTCGGTGAGTGCCGTGAACGCGCTGTTCGAGATCGGACGGCTTACGCGGATCAGATTCGCGAACACGAATCGGCTCTTCGAGCGCATGGGGTCGGCTTCGGACATGCGGATCGAGAAGTTCTGGTTGTAGGTCTGGCGCAAGTTCGGATTGCCGGCGGTGAGCGCGAGCGGATTGGAGTTCTCCACCACGTTCTGGAGTTGGGTGACGCTGGGCGCCTGCGTCGATGTGTTCCAGGCCAGGCGCACGTTGCGACGATTCGCGAACGTGCCGGACAGCGTCATGGACGGCAGCACGTCACGAAACGTCTGGTCCACCGTGCGCGCGTCCGGAAACGTCTGCTCGCTTTCGAGCCGCGTCTGCTGCCACGCCGCCTGCGACAGCCAGCGCCATGGCCCGGACGTGCGCAACACCGCCAATCCGGCGTTCTGCGTGGTGTTTCGGCTCCGGAACGTGTTCGACTGCGCCAGGTCGAGCCTGGAGTACTCGCCCGTGAGCGTGTCCAATCCCAACGTGCGCGCGTCGGACGTGCTGCGGGACAGCGACGGGTTGAGGGTGGCCTGCATCTGCCAACGCTTGGAGAGCGGTTCGGTATAGGCGAGGCGGGTGCTACCCGAACGCGTGATGCTTCGCGAATCGGTGCGCTGGTCCGACACCGCCACGCTGTCCGGCATCGCGAAGGAGTTCAGCGAGAGCTGGTCGCGGTCGCCGTCGCGCAGGTTGTAGCCCATCTGGAAGTCGGCCGAGACGTTGCGGCCGCGCTTGGCGAAGCGGTGCCGGAGCGTGAGGCGGTTGGACAGGTTGTTGCCCACGGTCTCGTTGTGGGTGTCGCTGTTGCTGGAGCTCAGCTCGGAGCCAAGCGCCGTGGTGTTGCTGGCCAGGCCGAGCGTGCGCGAGCGATTGCGCTGGAAATACAAGCGGGGCTGCATGATCACGGAATTCAACGAGTCGAGCGTCCATTCGAAGCGGGCGTCCACTCGCTGGTTGCCGTTGCGACTGTCGCTGGTGACGTTCTGGCCGTAGAACGCCAGGGAATCCTGCGGCGGCAGGTACTCGCGTGTGAGCGATTGAAGATTTTCGTTCTCGGTCTGGTTCAGGAACACGCTCGAGGTGACGGCCAGCTCAGGTCCCCACTGGCCGGAGTAGTTGAGGCCGCCCGAGTGCGTGGTGCTGATGCCACCCTGCTGATTGACGAAGAAGCTGCTCGGATCGAATCCCGAACCGCCGCCACCCATGCGGAACTGCGGACCCCCGCCGCCACCACCGCGCATGCCCCCGCCGCCCATCATCATCGTGCGCGGCTGCCCTGAGCCTCCCTGGTTGCCCGACATGGCGCCGAACAGGTCCATGGGAGAGAAGTTGCGCTGATTGATGTTGTTGGAGAGCCCGATGGCGGTGAAACGCGTGGTCCCGCGCAGGATCGTGGCGTTGCCGCCGGCCTGGTAGCGGTCGCGATCGCCGTAGCCCACGTACCCCTTGCCGAACTGGGCCTTCTGGTCGCGCAGGATGAAGTTCATTGTGCGTTGTTGCGTGCCATCCTCGAACCCGCTGAACTCGGCCTGGTCGCTGGAGCGGTCGTACACCTGGATTCGATCCACGACCTCGGCCGGGAGATTGCGCATCGCCGCCGCGGGGTCGCTTCCGAAGAACGGCCGGCCGTTCACGAGCACCTGCTGCACGTTCTCGCCCTGCGCCTTCACCTGCCCGCTCTCCATGGTGACGCCGGGCATCTTCTGCACCAGGTCCTCGGCGGTGGCGTCCTTGCTAATCTTGACCGCGCTGGCGCGGAACTCGGTGGTGTCGGCTCTCTGCGCGGCCGGCGCGGGGGACTCGGTCACGGTGATGCCGGCGATGTCCACGGCCTCGGGGACCAGTTGCAGCACGCCCGCGTCCTGTCCCGATCGCGTCACTCGGATCACCTGCCGGAGCGTGGCGTAGCCCAGGCGCGCTGCCTCGAGCCGATAGCTGTGAACGCCGAGGCCGGTCACCTCAAACGTGCCGTCGTCCTTGCCCGTCACCCGCTTCACGTCGGCGGTGTCCGCGAAGTTCGTGAGCTTGAGCTGCACGCCGGAGATCGCGGCATTGTTCGTCGGGTCCACGAACCGGCCCTTGAGGCTGGTGACCTGGGCGTGCGCGAGCGTGGGCAGCAGGAGGAGGGCGGCGAACATCGTGGTGCCAAAACGCATGGAGGGGGCGTTCCTCAGGGTGACCGGTGGCGATCGAGGGACGAACGAATGTACCCGCAGGTTCCCGAACTTGGCGACACGCGGCACCCCGGTCGGTGGCCGGGGATGCCGCGTTCGTCGGTCGGATGGGTGGAATGACCGGAAGGTTGGCAGCGGCTGGGCGCGGCCCGGGACAGCCGCGATTCGTCATAGACGACGCGCACACCCTCCTCGGCGAGTGCCAGGTAGGCGGGCACCGGCCATTTCACCGCGCGCAGCGCCGGACCTACCAGATGGTCACGCGCACGTCATCAGCGCGGTACATGGCATCACCGGGCTTGATCCCGAACGCTTCGTAGAACTCCGGCACGTTCGCGAGCGGACCATTCACGCGCAGGAACCCAGGCGCGTGCACGTCGGTCATGAGCTGCTGCTGCAGCGCCTGCGGGCGCCGGTGTCCGAGCCACGACAGGGCGTAGGCGAGGAAGAAGCGCTGGTCGGGCGTCAAGCCATTGATCTTCTCGCCCCTCTTCCACTGCTCGGTGCGCTTGAACGCCTCATAGCCCAACACGACGCCGCCCAGATCGGCGATGTTCTCACCCAGCGTGGCCTGCCCGCGCACGTGCTTGTCGCCCACGACGTAGCCATTGTATTGCTCCACCAGCTTCTGTGCCCGAACGGCGAATTGCATCGAGTCCTCGACGCTCCACCACGGGTTCAGGTTGCCGTTCTCGTCGAACTGCCGGCCCTCGTCGTCGAAGCCGTGCGTGATCTCGTGCCCGATGGTGGAACCCCCGGCGTAGGCGTACAGGATCGCATCGTCCACGAGCGAGTCGGGAATGCCGGGCAACATGAACGCCGCCGCCGGCAGGACCATCTCAACCTTCGAGCCGTCGTAGTAAGCGTTGTACGTCTGGGGCGTCATGTCCCACAGCGTGCGGTCCACGGGCTTGCCGAGCTTGCTCGCCTCGTGCCGGAACCACCACTCGTTCACGCGCACGCGATTGGCGACGTGCGAGCTGCGATCCACCTGCAGCGCCGAGTAGTCTCGCCACTGGTCCGGGTAACCCACCTTGCGTCCGACCCGGGCCAGCTTGGAGAGCGCGCGGGCCTTGGTGTCGGTGCTCATCCACGGCAGCGCGCGGATGCGATCGCGATAAGCGGCCACGACATCGTCTGTGAGCCGCTCGTAGCGCTGCTTCGTGGCGGGCGAGCAGTACCGCAGCACCCACACCTGGCCCACGAGTTCGCCGATCGCGTCTTCCGTGGCATCGAGCATGCGCTTCCAGCGCGGGCGCTGCGACTGGGTGCCCGAGAGCACGGTGCCGTAGAAGCGGAAGTTCTCCTGGTCGAACGGCCGGCTCAGGTTGGGAGCGAGCACGGTGACCACGTTCCAGCGCAACAGCGCCTGCCACTCGGAGAGCCGTGCGACGCTCAGGCACGAGTCGAGCTGCCGGAAGAACTCCGGTTGGCCCACGATGACGGTGTCCTGCACGGGCACCCCCATGGCCGCGAACTGCGCCTTCCAGTCGAGCGTGGGGGTGAGCTTGCCGAGTTCGGCGAGCGACATCTTGTGATAGTTCGCCCACGGGTCGCGTCGCTCTTCCAGCGTACGCGAGCGCGCCGCGAGCGCCGTCTCCAACTTGATCACGGCGGCGCTCGACGTGGCGGCCGAGGCGGAGTCCTCGCCCAGCAGCTTGAACATGGCGGTCACATGCTTGCCGTATTCCGCGCGTACGCGGCGCGTGGTGGCATCCTTGCCGAAATAGTAGTCGCGGTCCGGCATGCGGATACCGCCCTGGAACAGGTGAACGAGGTAGCGGCTGCTGTTGCGTTCGTCCTGCCACACCGCCGGGGTGTAGAGGGGCTCGAAACCGAGCGCCTGGAAACTTCCAACCAGCTTCAGCAGCTCGGTGCGCGTGTGGACGTTCGCGATCTGCGCGAGGTAGGGCCGCAACGGCGCCGCTCCCAACCGGTCGATGGCCGCCGAATCCATGCCGGTGGCCCAGAAGTCGCCGACCTGCTGCTCGTTCGAACCGCGCGGCGCACCCGAGTTCGCCGCGTCGCGGCAGATGGCGAGGCGCTGCCGGTAGGTCTCCTCGTTCACGAGGTTCGAGATGCCCCAGCCGCGCTCGGAGGCAGGAATGGGGTTCTCCGCGATCCACCGCCCGCACGCGTACTTGAAGAAGTCCGCTCCCGGCGCCGCCGCCGTGTCCATGTGCCGCACGAGCGGATCCAACTCCGGCGGCAGCGTCGGTTCCGCATGCAACGGCGCGGCGGCATGCACGGTGACGAGCAGGGAAACGAGCGGCGGCCGGAGAAGCATCCATGCGAATCGGGTCATGCTCGCACCTTTCGGCAGCGGGGGGAGAGTCGCGCGACCTCACACCGGGGCTTCGCCACGCGAACCCCCGCGGTCCATGGCCGTCTCGGAGGCTCGAGGTGTGCCCGGGAGTGTCGCTCGAAGCGACCCACCCGGCGAGCCTCAGTCCATCAGCACCACGTTCAACGTGCGTTCCACGCTTCCAGCCCGGAGCCGCGCCCGATAGATCCCGGGTGCGACCCGCGCCCCGCGGTCGTCGGTCCCCGTCCAGCGCACCGCGTGCTCGCCGCTGGCCAGCGGGCCGTCCACGAGTCGCGTGATGCGCCGGCCCGTCACGTCGAACAGCGCCAGTTCGACTCGCTGTGCGGCCGGGAGCCTGAATCGCAGCGTGCCGCCGTCATGCGACGGATTGGGGCCGTGCGCGAACGTCACCGCCGCGGTCGCCGCGCCCGGCACGCCCACCAGTTGTGGGAACCAACCGATGTCGAAGAAATTGTGGAACGTGAGGTCGAGCGACTGGGAGAGATCGGGATTGATGCTCGGCTCCATCAACAAGTTCGGGAATGCCGACACATCCCAGTGCGACACGCTCGAGCCAGGCGCTCCCGGGTTCGGCGCGTACATGAGCACGCGGCCGTTGGGGTCCAGGCCCGCGAGTTTCACCGGATCCAACGAGAGCGTGGCGGAGACGGCGCCAGATCCGAGCGCGGTCTTGAGCGCGTTGCCGTCGGCGAGCGACAGGCTCGTCACCGGGATCGTCACCGTGGGAGCCGCACCACGCAGCGGCGGCTCCGGCCCCGCGACATTGTTGATGATAATCGCGCCGATGGCGCCGTTGGCCTGGGCGTTCGCGGCCTGCGTCGGCATGGTGCAGCTGGCGCTCCGGTCGAGCAGCGCGATCCGGCCCGCGATCGCGCCGGCGTTGGTGAACGGCGTGCTGCAGCCATCGGTCGGGGTGCCCGCGCCGTCACTCACCAGTACCACCAACCCGGTCAAGCCGGCGTTCGTGAGGGGCGAGTAGAACACGCCCTGCCCGCTGGTGAAATCCCCCACCAACGCGCCGGTCGTGACCACTCGCGCGCGCTTGCCGAGACGCTTGGGCGCCGCCGCGGTCACCGCCGGGCCGTCCCAGACGAGGTGGGTGGTGTTGAGCGCGCTCGCCACGCGCTCGGCCGGGACCATCTCGTGCCAGTGCTTGCCCGAGACGTTGTCCATGAGAAAGCGATCGAATATGTAGGGTTGGCCGGCGAAGTAATCCCCGGTGGTCTCGTCGGTGATGGTCAGGAACCCGAGCCCGTGCCCGAGCTCGTGCAGAAGCACCGGCAGCAGGTCGATGCCGCTGGCGCCTTCGTTGCCATCGAAGCCGTAGTACCAGAAGCGGGTCGTGAGGCAGCCCGCGGTGCCCACGTTGGCGTTGAAAGCCGTGCCGATGTCGTCGTCCGCGGGGTCCTGGTCACTGTTCGAGAGCCGGTTCGCCTGTGCGCCGGTGTACCAGGTGGCCGCCCAATCGGCACCGGCGAAGTCGGAGTCCACCACGTTCGGACCGGCCCCGCCCAGAACGCCGCTGGTGGCACTGCAAGTCATCGGGTCGAACGAGGCCTGCACGCGAATGGTGATCGGGCTCTGGAGGATGGCGTCCCAGATCTCGCCAGCCTTCACGAATACGTTGAGCCGCTGCTGTCCCACCGTCGTGCCGGGATTGCCGCCCACCGGGGCCGCTGGTGTGGCGTCGTTGAAGCCCTCACCCGGGCCGTCGAGGTTCACGATGACGAACCCGGCCCGGGCGACGGAGGACACGCCGATCAACGCCGCCAGCACCAGCGCGAGGATGCGCGCCGCGCGGCTCATCGCCGCACCTGCTTCCGCGCCGCGGCCTCGACCCGTTGCTGCGCTTGCTTCAGATCGTCCACGCATTCGTGCACGAGCCGGCCCTGGTCGTCCGTCGTGGCCACGGTCCACGAGCGGAATGCAGCGCCGAGGACCGCATGGCGCGACCCGTCCGCGTGCGTGCGCGCGCCGGCCTCGGCTGCGCGACGGAGCGCATTCTCCTCGCCCGTCAATGCCACCGCCGGAACCGTCGCGGCCTCACCGGCTTCGGGCTCGAAGCGGATCGCCGCGCTCGCCCATGGCGCGGGCAGCCGCCAGGGACCCGGGCGATAGCGGAGCAGGTTCGCGGCGGAAGCGGGCGGCGCGGCGGCACGCTCGGCCGCAAACGCGCTCGCCGGGAGCATCAGCAGGAGCAGCAGGAGCATGGGGCGCATGGTTTGAACCTCGAGAGGGTGGGTTTCGATTCCGCGCCCGTGATTCTAGCTCACTCCCATACGAGAGAGGGAGGCCCTTTCGAGCCTCCCCGTCCCGGCCACGAAATCACCATGCATCTCGCAACGCATCGTGACCCAGATCTCATGCCGCCTTGGCGATATCCTCGTCTTCGTCGTCGTCCTGGCGACCCGCCGGGGGCGGGAACTCGATGACGCCCGAGTTGGAACGCATGCGGACGCTCGTCTGGCTCGCCTCGCGCAGGTCCCCGAGGGCCGCATCGGCCTGACGCAACAGTGACTGCAGCGAACCGGCCTTCTCGACCGCCTGGTCCACCAGCACTTTCTGGCCTTCGAGAACCTCCAGGCTCGACTGCACTTCCACGAGCAGAGCGTCGGCGCGCGACAGGCGCTCCTCAGCCTTGCTCATCTGGCGCTTGCGCTCGTCGAGCGTGCCCTTGGTCTCGCGCAGGTGCTTGAGCTGGCCCAGCACTTCCTTCAGCATGCCGCGACCTTCGTCCAACTCCTGGTGCGCCGAGGTGATCTCGCGCACGTGAGCGGAAGTCTTCTCGGCCATCGCGAACATGCGGTCCAGGTCACCCTGGAGCGCCTCGATCGTGCCCTGACGAGCGGCGATCTGCTCCAGCGAGCGCGCGATCTCCTGTTCGGTGACGTCCCACTTGGACATGCGTCCCTCGAAGTCCGCGAGGCGCTTCTCCACGATGCGCAGTCCCTGCGCGCGGTCTTCCAGTTGGCGCGCCAGCTCGTCCACCGCGAACACACGTTCGTCCGCGGTGCCGAGCGACGAGGTGAGCCGCTTCGTCAGCTCGTCCAGCTGGCTGGCGGCGTTCGCGGCCTCCTCGCGCAGGCTCGACGCCCGCGACAGCTCCTGCGACGCCTCCTGCACCGAGTGATGGCGCTGGTCCAGCTCCTTCTTCAGTATGCGCGTCTCCTCGGCGATCGCTTCCACCGACTCGCAGCGCCCATTCACCGAGCTCAGGGCCTTCTCCAGCGTGCGGGACTGCTGCGCGGCGGCCGCGACACTCGCGGTCACGCCGGCGATGGACTTCGCCACCTCGTCGGCGGCCCCGGCCTGTTCGCCGAGGCTCACGAAACGCTCCTCCGCGGCCTCCATGCGCTGCGCGAGCTGCTGACCGCGCTCGTCCATGCGGGCGGTGAGCGAGCCCAGTTCGGCCACGCGCCGCTGCACGTCGTCCAGGAACTCGCGCCGCGTCTCGAGCGACACGGTGGAGTCGCTGATGCGCTGCGCCTGCTTCATCACGGCCCCGAGCTCGGGTTCGAGCTGCCGCAGCTCGGCGAACTGCTGCCGCAGGTCGGCCACGTTCTCCACCACGTCCGAGAGCCACGTGCGCGTGTCGGCCTGGCCGTGACGCACGCGAGTCATCTCCTCGCGCACCAGAGCCATCTGCTCGAGCGAGTCCTTCACGAGCTCGTGCGCACCCGCCAGCTGCGACAGGTCGCGGAGTCCCTGCTCCACGGCGTCGCGGGACGACTCGATGCGGGCGACCTTCTCGCCCACCGAGTGCGCCGTGGTCGCCGTGGCATCCAGCTCGCGACGCATGGCCTGCAGCTTGGCCATCTCGCGGTCCACCTGGCCCACCTCCTGCGACAGCGACAGCAACTGCGCTGCGACACCCTGCACCTGGTGCTTGATCTCGCCCATCGCCTGGCTCGACTCGCTGAGGCTCTTGAATCGGTGCTCCGAAAGTGTGAGTTCGCCGCGCAGGTCCGCGACGCGCTGGCTCACCGACTCCAGGCCGCGCGATTCGAAGTCGAACCGCTCGACCGTGTTCTTCATCCCGTCGGACAACGACGCCAGGTCCTGGCGAGTGGCCGCGGTCTGATCGTGCGCCTGGCGCTGCAGCGCCGTCATCTCGTTGGAGCGGTCGATCACCGCCTCGTGCAGCGAGCGGAGCGCCGCCACCTGCTCGGCCAGCGACGCAAGTGACTTCTCGTTCTCCTTCTGCTGCCGCATCCCGGCATCGATGTTGCGCATGGCGCGATCCAGGTGCTCGGTCTGCGCCAGCGCGCGGTCGAGCGCCTCGCGGTGAGCCTCGAGTGCGGCGGTCTTCTGCGCCACGGAATCGCCGAGCGCCTTGAGTGTGACCATCTCGCGCTTCACGTCGTTGATGTGCTGGTGCACACCGTCCATGCCTTTCACGGCCTGCTCGACGCCCTCGACGCGGCGCTCCTTGTCCTGCAGCGAGCGACCGAGTTCGTCGCGGCGGCGGTCCATCGCGTCGAGCTTGGTGAGCGCGAGCTTGTGGGCGTCGAGCACGCGATCGTGCTGCTCGCGTAGCCGAGCCATCCGCTCGACGGCGCCCTCGAGCTGGCCGCGCAGCGACTCGGCGTCACCGCGCAACAGCTGGAACGGCTTCTCCACCTCGAGGAATCCGGTCAGGCGCTCCTTCAGCTCGGCGGCGAGATCCACCTTGCTCACGAGCTCCGCCATGGAGACTTCGATCTTCTGCGAGCTTTCGAGCGCACTCGACAGCCGGGACTCCGCCCATTGCGTGCTCTTCGTGAGGCCTTCGGCGCGCTCGTCCAGGTTCTGGAACAGGCCGGAGAGTTTCACGAGGCCCTGGAACCGCTCTTCCATCTGCACGAGGCGAGCGTACAGAGCTTCGATCTCGTCGTTGGTCTTCGCCAGCGGTTCGCCCAGTTGCTTCAGGCGCTCGGCGCCGGCCTTGGATCCCTCAACGAGCGTCTCGTAGCGCTCGCGCTCGCGCGTGAATTCTTGAAGTACCGCGCGCATCGTCTCGAGGGTCTCCTGATCCTTGGACCCGTTTCCCATGAGGTTCTTGAGCAAGGGCTTCATTGTTGTCGCTCCTTCGGAGAGGCTTACGCTCGCTCGGCAGCCAGGGCCCGCCGGTCGAGCTGCGGATGGGTGGGCAGCTCGTCGCACGCGGGTTATCGGCGGCGGGGCCGCGGCCCTTCACCCACGAAACTCACCGGGGAAACGCCCCGCCAGCGCCCGGCGGCGCGGCCGGCGACTTCGCCAACGGCCTCATGAACGGCAGGCAGGCGAGGCACACCAGCCCGAACAGCGCGTCGGCGGTGAGAGTGAGCGGGTAGCCCCAGCGCTCGATCGCCCAGCCCTGCCACCTCGCCGAAAACGAGATGGAGAGGTTCATGAGCGCCATGTAGCCGGTGAACTGGGTCGCGGCCACCTTGGGCGTTGTGACGTCCATGAACAACGCCGTGCGGATGCCGTAGTAGAGACCCTGGAACACGTTGTAGACCAGCACCGAGAGCCAGAACATCTGCACCAGGGTGGCAGGCGGCGTGGGCCGGTCGGGGGTACCCGTCGGCACGGCCTGGATCCAGCCGTGCTCGCGCATGCTCCACGCCAACATGAGCGTCGGGATCGCGGTGGCGGCCATGGTCCACGCCAGCGTGCCGCGGCGGCCGAAGCGATCCGAGAGCCAGCCCCCCACGATGCAGCTCGACGCCGAGATGAGCGAGGACCACAGGTTGAGCGCACCCACCTGCGCGTCGTTCATGCCGAGCTCCACGGCCAGGTTCGACTGAAGCGCGAGGCCGAGCGCGTAGGCGCCGCCTGGAAGCAGCGCGAACAACACGCCCACCAGTGCGGGACGCGATCCGAGGAACGCCCTCACCGCGTCCCGGGCGAAAGCGGTGACGTCGCTCGCGATGCGCCCGAGCGCCGAGCCCGCCGCCGTGACCTGTGGCATCGCCGCTTCGCGCAGTGGCAGCGTCACGAACAGCATCACGACGGCGATCCAGGCGCACACCACCAGGAACGTGTTCTGGAAACCCATGATGGGGGCGAGGATCAGCACGCCACCGCCGCCGACGGCCTGGCCGAAATAGGCGCCGCTGAACATGAAGCCGTTCGCGGTGCCGCGCTCCGACTCGGGTAACACGTTCACGGCGAGCGCGTCGATGGCCACGTCCTGGGTGGCGCCGAAGATGTTGTGGAACAGGATGATCGTTGTGAACAGGGACAGCTGCCTGGCGTAGTCGACCTGCATGGCCAACAACAGCGACGCGATCATGAGCAACTGCATGCTCAGGATCCAGAATCGGCGCCGGCCGAACCGCGACACGGTGAGCGTGTCGACCACGGGCCCCGCGATCCACTTGAACGCCCACGGCAGGTAGAGCGAGGCCACGAACGCGCCGATCTCGGCCGGTCCCACGCCCTGTCGCCGCATCTGCGTGGCGATGGCGGTGGCTGTGAATCCGAGCGGGATGCCCTCGGTCATGTAAAGGAGGAAGAACGCGGCCATGCGGCCGGGTTTGCTGGCGAGCAGATCAGGTCCGCGCATCCGCGGCAGGTTGCGCCCGGTCGGCGGGTGCGTCAACCCGGTGACGCTCGTGCGGCGCGTCAGCGCCCCAGAGCCTCGCGCGTGAACGTTGCGAACGCGGCCAGCAGCTTCTGGAACTGTTCGCGCGTGCGCGGATCCTGGAGCGAGCCATCGGGAGCGAACGCAGCGCCGGCATTCGACAGGTAGAACTCCGGCCGGCGCATGAACCTTGCGCCGAGGATCGTGAGCGTCGGCAGCCACGCGATCTGCGAGCGCGCGCCGCCGAACCCACCGTTCGAGGCGCTCACGAGCGCCACGGGCTTCCCGGGGAATGGCTGGTCCTTGCCGCGCGACGCCCAATCCACGGCGTTCTTGAGCACGCCGGGCATACCATGGTTGTACTCGGGTGTTGAGATCAGCACGCCGTCCGCGCCGCGGATGGCCTCGCGGAACGCCACGACGCTCTCGGGCAACCCCTGCGCCTCCACGTCCCCGTCGTAGAGCGGGATGCCGTGCAGATCGCGGAGCGTCAGCGCGACATCCTCGGGCAGGTGGGCCGGGGCAGCACGCAGGAGAGAGGTGTTGTAGGAGCCGCGGCGCAGGCTGCCGGTGATGCCCAGGAGTCGGAGGGGATTGCTCAGGGGTGCCTCCTCGAGGGGTCGGGAATGGCGGGGAAGCATGGCGAGGTCGAGGAACATACGACAGTGTCCGCCCGTGCGTGACGAAACGCGCCAGCGCCGCGCCCACGGCTGGCGGCGGTGCGTGCGTGGCGGCTACATTAGCCGCTCGGCCGGTCGCGGAGCATCAGGCGCACGACTTGAAACGGGAGCCACGGATGACCAAGGGTCGCCTCGAAGCATTCAGTGACGGCGTGATCGCCATCATCATCACGATCATGGTGCTCGAACTGCACGTGCCGAACGGCGCCGACCTCGCGGCGCTCGTGTCGGTGCGCGAGAAGTTGCTGAGCTACATGCTGAGCTTCGTGTTCCTCGGCATCTACTGGAACAATCACCACCACATGCTGCAGGCGGTGCGGCACGTGGATGGGCGCATCCTTTGGGCCAACATGCACTTGCTGTTCTGGCTGTCGCTCATCCCGTTCGTGACGGCGTGGATGGGCGGGACGCACTTTGCGCCCGCGCCCGTGGCGGTGTACGGCGTCGTCCTGCTGTTCGCCGCTTGCGCCTACTACCTGCTCGCGCAACTGCTCGTGGCGCGTCATGGGCCGGAGTCCCCGCTGGGGCGCGCGCTCGGCAGCGACCTGAAGGGCAGGCTGTCGGTGGTGTTCTACGCGCTGGCGATCGCGGTTGCGTTTCCCGTGCCACTGCTGGCCTGCGGCATCTACGTGGTGGTGGCGGTGATGTGGTTGGTGCCGGATCGCCGCATCGAGAAGGTGCTGTCGGAGTAGGCCGCGCGCCTGCCACGCTCGACGCCGCGCATGCCCCGCTCCGCCCGCCCGTCCCGCGTCGTGCCGTCCGCAACGCGGCGCGACGCGTCCGGTCCCGCTCCGCTGTCGCCGCTGCTGCTCGACCCGTGGGCGTGGGTGGCGCTCTCCGTGGTCGCACTGCTCGTCGTGCGTGCCTGGGGCGCACCGTTCGGCGAGCCCGTGGCGGACGACTTCGACCACCTGCACCACGCGCTGTTCGCGCGCGAGGATGCATGGTGGGGCGGCGGGGGCTCGGGGTCGTTCTGGCGACCGCTCGCCTATCAGGGCTACTACGGGCTCTTGTCGGGCGTGATCCTGCGACAGCCGGGGTGGATCTCGCTGCTGCACGTCCTGCTGGTCGCCGGGGTTGTGCTGCTCGTGCACGACGTGGCGCGCCGGCACCTGCCACGCCCGGTGGCGGCGACGGCGGCCGTGTTCCCCTGGCTCGTCGAGTCGGCGCGCGCGCTGGTGATCGTGCCCGTGCACTTCGTGGACCTGGGGCTCATCGTGTTCTCGGTGGTGGCGTGGCGTGCGGCGGAAGGAGGGCGACTCGCGATATCGCTCGCCGCTTTGCTCGCCGCACTCCTGTGCAAGGAGACCGCGGTCGCGACCGCGGCGGTGCTGCCGTGGCTCGCGCGTCCGGTGGCTGGAGGGTCGCGCCGACCGTGGTTCCTGGGTGCCGCCGCCGTGACCGCACTCTGGGCGGTGGTCTACGCGGGCGTGCGAACCCACCTCGCGATGGCGCTGCCGCACGGCCTCGAGGCCGGGCTCGCGCCGCGGTTGCTGCTCGAGGGCGAGCGCTATGCGTGGGCGCTGGCCGGCACGTGGCGTGCGCTCCTGAGCCAGCCCATGCGCCCCGGCGCACACGAGGGGCTCGCGCTCGTGGCCTCGCTGCTGGTGCTGGGTACGGCCGGCGTGGTCTTCGCCACGCGCCGCGAGGCGCGCGTGCGGCTGTCGGCGAACGCCGGCCTGGTGGGGGCGGGGCTCGCCTGGGCGGCGCTCGCCACGGGCACGCTACTCACGGTCTATCCGGTGTGGTCCCCCGAGCGCGTGGTGTACGCGGCGCTCGGTCTGGGCGTGGCGCTCGCCGTACTGCTCGCCGCCGCGCATCCGCTGCTTCCGTGGGCGCTCGTGGCGCTCCGGCTGGTGCTGTTCGCGCTCGCGCCCGCTGCACCCGCACGCGTCACGCAGTCGCCACCCGACAACGGCGCGTTCGTGGACTTCGAACGGCTGGCAAGGCTCCAGCGCCTCATGGTGGAAGCCCGCACCACGCTTCGCCGCGAGTTCCCCACACTGCCGCCGGGGGCGGGCGTGGCCATGCTGCACCCGCCGTTCATGGCGGACTACGCCGGCGGCGATCGCGCGCTCCAGGTGTGGTACCGCGACAGCACGCTGCGCTGGCTGCGCTGGGAGCGCATGGCGGAGTCGGGCGCCTCGGCGCTTCACGGGGCGCTGGAGTTCCAGGAGCGCGCCACGCCGCCGTTCCGGCGCATCGAGCCCGAGGCGCTGCGGCTCCTGTTCGTGGCCGGCGCGTTGGAGCGCACGGACCGTTACCAGGCGGCGGTGGACACGCTGGCACGTGCCGATGCGCTACAGCGGGATCGCGAAGCGCGCCACCTGCTGGGCCGCGTGTACGGGATGCGCGCCTGGTGCCTCGGCGCGCTGGGCCGACTGCCCGAGGCGGAGTCCCTTGCACGCCAGAGCCTCGCCATCGCTCCCGAGAACGCCGACGGGCACCTCACGCTCTCGGCGCTTCACAACGGGCGTCGAGAGTGGGTGCCCTCGCTGGCGCATCTCGACACGCTCGAAGCGTGGTACCCGGGCTATCCCGCGGCCGTGATGATGCGTCGCGGCATCCTCGAGCGAATGCGCGCCGAGGGCGTCGTCGGCACGAGCGCGCCACCGGCGCGCTGACTCAGCGCTTCACCGCCACGATCTCGAGCACCAGGGGCGTCAGCTGGAACGCGCCGGGAGCAGCTTGCGATTCGCGGAACGCCCGGCGCACCCCTTCGGCGCGCTCGGCGTCCATGCGCCCGAGGTCCACGAGCCGTTGGAGCCCGACCTCGACGAACGCGTTGGGCCACTGCCACCCGAAGTCCGCGGGCCGCGGGGCATCGACCAGCGGTCGGAGCTCCCGCACCTCGAATCCCGAATCCTCGAGCCAACGCGGCAGCTCCAGCCCGATGTCGGGCTCGCCGCCCAGCTCGCGCCATGACGCCATCACCTCGCTCACGAACCACACGAACTCCTTGCGCTCGGGCGAGAGTCGCCAGCCGCGGTAGTCGGCATATTCGTGCAGCACCATCGCACCGCCCGGTCGGAGCGCGCGCGCCACCTTGTCGAGCAGCGCCCGCGGGTGCCGGACGAACGCATAGACCCAGCGCGACCACGCGCCATCGGCCCCGACCGCCGGCAGCTCGTGCTCGTCGAGGTCCAGTTCGTGCCACTCCACGTGGGCGATCCCGCGCGCCCGCGCCGCGGCGGCCGCGGCGTCCAGGAAGCGGCGCGAGCGGTCAATGCCCACCACCCGGCCGCGCGGACCGGTGATGCCGGCCAGGTCGAGCGTGGCCCAGCCGGGGCCGCAGCCCACATCGAGCAGGGTGTGGCCGGCCGTGAATCCCGCGCGTCGCCACGCGTCGGCCGCGCGCGCCAGCCACACGCGATTCTGGAGTCCGAGTCGTTCGATCTCCGCATCGTGCGTTCCCAGGACGTATTCCTGTTCGCCTGCCATGGTTCCTCCCGCGAGCGCGCACTATGCCGCAAACTCGGCGGACCCGCTGGTCGAGGTCGGGAGCCACTTCCGCGGGCTCGAGTCGCTGCCGCTGCGCTGGTGAGCCGTCCGCGCTCGCGGGCGACACGTGGTTCAGCGCGTGGCGTCTGCGGCGAGCGAGTCGGTCGGGCTCAAGCCGCGCAGGCTGTCGGCGTGTGGGCCTGAGTACAGGCTGTCGGGCACGTGGGTCGCGCTGTCGCGCGCGACCGCGTGCGCGGCGGCGCTGTCCGCAGGGCTCGGCGTCGCGGACAGCGCGGGCAGGCGCGAGAGGCGGAGACCAGGGGAGTCGGCCAGCGTCGCCTCTGGCTTCGCGGGCCGGCCAGCCTTGGCGAGTGCGGCCAGTCGCAGCGTCACGCGGCGGAGCGACTTCGCCACCTGCACGAACTCGGCACCCGGCGGGTGCACCCAACGCACGGCGAATACATTGCGTTCGCTCTCGGTGGCACCCGGCTGGAGCCACCGCCGCCATCCGCTCGGGCAGCCGAGCAGGGTGGCCGGGATCTCGTCCGAGACGTAGCCGTCGTCGCCATCCACCGTGACCAGCGCACGCGGACCCACCCAGACCTGCCGGGCGTGCCGGCCGCTGGAGCGAGGGCCCGCTGGAGGAGCCAGGTTGTAGTGTGCAAGCGCGCCGAGGTATCGGAAGCGCGCGTCCGCCGTGGCGTCGGGCACGTAGCTCGCCCAGTGACCGTGGCTGAACAGCATGCCGGCCCAGGACTCGATGGCGCGGAAGTCGCGAGACGTCAGTGGCCCCTGCGCGGCGCGAGCGTGACGCACGGCGGTGGCGAACCCGACCATGGCGCGCGCATACTCGTGTTGTCCGGCGCCGTGCAGGCGCGCGGCTTCCTGCGCCACGAACCCGCTCGTGTCCTCGAGCGCAAGCAGGTAGAAGCGGTTGTAGAGCCGCTGCTGTTCGAGCGCCGTCACGAACGTGCCGGCGTCCGGCTGCGAACTCATGAACGCCGGCTCCAGCAGCACGCGGCGCCACGCCTCGCGCGTGAGCGTCTCGGCGAACCCGGGCGATTCGAGCAACAGCTTCTGCACGCGCGGGTTCGCCAGCGAGGCCTCCCACAGGCCGAGCCGATAGCCGATCGAGTAGCCCGAGAGCAGCCCCAACACGTTCGTGACCACGCCCACGGGGCGCACGTAATCGAGCGTCTTGCGCGTGAGCTCGTCGAACTGGCCCTTGGTCATGGTGGTGGAGGACGAATCGGGCACGGCGACCCAGCAGCCTTCACCCGAATGCCCGCGCAGCCTGAGCCGCGAGTAGTGTGCTCCGCTGAACGCGCGGTCATAGCGCCGACCGAAGCCCGAGGTGACGAACCGCCGCTGGTCCACGTCGTACTCCGCGAACGCCTTGCCGAAGGCCGTCAGCTCGACGACGAAGTGGTAGTTCGTGTCGGAAGGCGTGTCGCGATACGAGTAAACTTGTAGATTGTCGAAGATCTGGTCGGTGGGCACCGGCACGGGGCGCGGGACCTGCTCGCGGCCCACCAGGAAGCCCACGAGGCAGAGCCCGAGAAAGGAGAGCAAAACGGTGCTCATCAAGGCCTTGCGCGCCACCTTCCAGGTGA
>JANNKI010000228.1:0-3550 GCA_031396225.1 bacterium
CGCCTGGGTATTGCTCGGGGCTCCGCCCTCGTCGGTCCAGCGGAACCCGGGCAGGCGCGATTGGCGCATGTTGCGCTCCCACGGCGCGCGCGCCTCGTCGGAGGGCTTGGAGATCGACAGCACGCCGATGGCGCCGCGCGCCGCAGCCATCTGGTCCTTCACGAGCCCGTTCGAGTAGTACGCACGCTCGTTCGCCGGGAACCGTGGCGGCGCGCCACGGAACGTGACCAGCACCTTGCCGCGCACGTCGAGCCCCGAGAAGTCATCGTGGCCCAGCTCCGGCGCCGACACCCCGTAGCCCGCGAACACGAGTGAGGCCTCGGTGGTCCATTTGGTGCGCAGGAAATCCGGCGACAGCAGCACGTCGCGTCCCACCTCGAGCGGCGAGGAGTCCCCGTCGCGGCGCAATTCGAATGCGCACGCGGCATGCTTGACGTCGCCGCGCAGGAGCGGCACCGGCTGCAGGTAGCCGCCCACGCCGCCGGGCTCGAGCCCGAGCGCCTGCATCTGCTCCGCCACGTAGTGGGCGGCCATGTCGTAGCCGCGCGTGCCGGTGCCGCGGCCCTCCATGCGGTCGTCCGCGAGCACGCGTACGTGCGCCTCGAGCCGTGTGGCTTCCACGGCGCGACCCGCGGCGAGCACAGGCGCCGGCAGTCCCGAGCCGCGCACGCCGGCAGGCGGTGCCGCGGTGCGCGCGGTGCTGACGAGTGCGAATGCCGCGGTGAGAACCAGTGCGACGACCATGGGGAGGCGCTGGCGTGGCGTCATGGGGGACCTCGCAGGGGACCGGCGCCGGGCGGCGCCGTCCGGACAGGCTAGAAGCGGCGTGGTTCCACCGTCAACGCCGCCCGGCTTGGGCGACCCGCTCGGCGGCGCTACCATGCGAGCCGACGCTCATTCCCTCACGCCGCGCCCCGCGCGCACCTTCCGAGAGCCATGGCCAGAGAAATCACCCGCCGCATCCTGTGGGCCGACGACGAGATCGACCTCTTGAAACCGCACATCCGCTTTCTCGAGCAGAAGGGCTACGTCGTCACCCCGGTTCCGAGCGGCAGCGACGCGTT
This sequence comes from bacterium, assembly GCA_031396225.1. Classification (GTDB taxonomy): domain Bacteria; phylum Eisenbacteria; class RBG-16-71-46; order RBG-16-71-46; family RBG-16-71-46; genus JAIOPA01. Next base: position 1,065 of record JANNKI010000228.1, read on the forward strand.
GGTGGCGTTGGCGCGCGAGCGCTACGACGTGCTCCTGATCGACGAGATGATGCCGGGCATGGGCGGCCTCGAGACCCTGGATGCCCTCAAGCAAAAGGACGTGAATGTACCGGTCATCCTGATCACCAAGAGCGAGGAAGAGACGCTCATGGAGGAGGCGATAGGCAAGCGCATCACGGATTACCTCATCAAGCCCGTGAACCCCTCGCAGGTGTTCCTCGCGTGCAAGCGCGTGTTCGATGCGCAGAAACTCCAAGACTCGCAGCGGGCGCGCGACTACGTGGGCGAGATGCAGCGCTGGCAGGCGCTGGACCTGCGCAAGCTCGACTGGCAGGGCTGGACCGACCTCGCGGTGGAGGTGTCGCGCTGGGACGTGGCGCTGGACGGCGCGCCCGAGGCGGGGCTGCAACAGGCGCACGCCGATTTCCAGAAGAGCCTCAACAGCGACTTCGCGCGCTTCATCGAGGAGCGCTACCCGAGCTGGGTGCAGGCCGCGGCCAAGGGCGAGCCGTCGGACCGCCCGCTGCTCAGCATCGACGTGGTGCGGCACGCGGTCGTGCCGCATCTCAAGGAGGGGCGACGCGTCGTCTTCATCATCATCGACTGCATGCGGCTCGACCAGTGGTTCACGCTGGAACCGCTGCTCGAAGAGTGGTTCGACGTTCAGCGCGACTACTACTGCTCGATCCTGCCCACGGCCACCCCCTATTCGCGCAACGCCATCTTCTCCGGGCTGCTGCCCGCCCAGATGTGGAAGAAGCACCCCGACCTGTGGCAGGAGACCACGGACGACGAGCGCACGCGGAACCGGTTCGAGCGCCAGTTCCTCGAGCTGCAGTTGCAGCGGCTCGGCGCAACGCCCAGCAAGGGCCTCAAGTACCTCAAGATCTACGACGTGGACGAGGCGCACGCGACGCGCCGGCAGATCAACTCGTTCTCGGGGCTCTCGCTGGTGGCGATGGTGTTCAACTTCATCGACATCCTGGCGCACGGTCGCAGCGAGAGCGAGATACTTCAAGAGCTGGCCCCGGACGAGGCGGCATTCCGCTCGGTCATGAAGGCGTGGTTCACGCACTCGCCGCTTTACGAGATCCTCCAGGCCCTGGCCACGCAGGACTGCGTGACGGTGGTCACCACCGACCACGGCGCCGTGCTCGGACGGCGCGCGGCGCTCGTGCACGGCAATCGCGACACCTCGAGTAACCTGCGCTACAAGTACGGCGTCAACCTGAACACCGACCCGAAGCAGGCGATCATCATCCGGAAGCCCATGGACTACCTGCTCCCGGACGATGGCGTGAACAAGAATTACGTGATCGCGCGCGAAGACTTCTTCTTCGTGTACCCCACGCGCTTCCACGAGTACGAACGCCAGTTCCGCGGCTCGTTCCAGCACGGCGGCGTCTCGGTGGAGGAGATGGTGCTTCCCATCATCACGCTGCGCCCGAAGTCCCCTCGCTCATGACCGACCTGACCGACAAGCGCACCTCGTCGGTGGAGGCGACCGAGCGGCTGGGAGCCGCACTCGCGGTCGTGCTTCGGCCGGGCGACGTGCTGGCGCTGTCGGGACCGCTCGGTGCCGGCAAGACGCGGCTGGTGTCGGGACTGGTGCAAGCGATCGCACCGGGCGCGCGCGTGCGCAGCCCGTCGTTCACGCTGGTGAACGAGTTCCCCGGCACGCTGTCGGTCTTCCACCTGGATCTCTATCGTCTCGACGACGTGCGCGAGGTCGAGGGGCTCGGGCTCGAGGACTACGCCGCACGCGGCGCTCTGGTGGTGGAGTGGGGCGAGCGCCTGCCCGGGGCGTGGCTCGCGGACTCGCTGCACGTGGCGATCACGCCGGGCGAGGGAGACGAGCGGTTGTTCACCGCGGCGGGCGCGGGCGGTCGCGGTCGCGAACTGCTCGCTGCATGGTGTGCGCTCCCGGAGTGTTGGTGACGGACGCATCCCGCCCGGGCCTGGCGCTCGAGACCGCCACCGATCACGTCAGCATCGCCGTTCTGGGGGCCGGCGGCCCCCTGAGCCGCAATGTCGTCGAGGAGTCCGTCGGCCACGGCCACACCCGCCGCCTCTCGGCACTGGTCGCACGCGCGCTCTCCGAGGCCGGCGTTCGCGCGCGCGAACTGGGCTGGATCGCCACCGACCTCGGCCCCGGCTCGTTCACCGGCGTTCGCGTGGGGCTCGCCACGGCGCGCGCGTTGGCGATGGTGTCGGGCGCCAGCCTGCTCGGCGCTTCGAGCCTCGCCTCACTCGCTCATGCGTCCGGCGGGCGCATGCCGCTCAAGTCGCTCACCATCCCGCTCGTCGGGGCGGGCCGGCGCGATCTCTACGCCGGCTTCTTCCGCACCGACGCTCGCGGGCGCGCGTTCCTGCTCGCCGCCCCGCGCGTGGGCACGCCCGAGGTGCTGCTCGACGCCGTCGCGGTGGCGCATGCGCTCGTCCCCGACCATGCGGTGCGCTTCGTCGGCCCCGGGGCCGCGCGCGAG
>JANNKI010000236.1:0-2384 GCA_031396225.1 bacterium
GCGAACGCGTACACCAGCCGCCCGTCCACGTGGCCCCAGCCAGCCACGACCCCATCGCCGGTGATGCGCTTGTCGGCCATGCCGAAGTCGGCGCAGCGGTGGGTCACGTAGGTGCCGATCTCCACGAACGAGCCGGCGTCGTACAGCAGTTCCAGGCGCTCGCGGGCGGTCAGGCGGCCCTTCGCATGGATCTTCGCCACGCGCTCGGCCCCGCCTCCCGCCAGCGCCTCCTCGCGCCGGCGCTTCAACTCGGACAAACGTTGCTCGCGGTTCACGGCTCCTCCCTGATAAAGTGATGTAGTGGCCGCAGCAGCCTAGGAACCCCCTACAAGCCGGTCAAGTGTATGTGGGACAGCCCTCTCCCCCCAGTGGAGGCCCCCAGCTAGTATGAGCGAGCTTCCGATTCACCTGGTCTGGGTGGTGCTTTTCTGCGCCGCGGTGGACTTCGTCAAGCTGCTCGTCGAGCTGCTGGGACGGTCCGAGGACCGGCGTTTCCGCTCGGATCCGGCGCAGGTCACGGCCGTCATCCCGTCGCGCAATGGCGCCCGGCTCCTGCCGGCCACCATCGAGGAGCTGCGCCCGCAGATCCCGCCCGAGCGGGTTATCGTGGTGGACGACGGCAGTGCAGACGGCACGGGGGATGTGGCGCGCAGGCTGGGCTGCCGCGTGTACTCGTTCTCGCACACCAAGGGCAAGGCCTCGGCCATCAACTATGCGGTGTTCCGTGTGAGCACACCGTTCACACTGCTGCTCGACGACGACACGCGCATGGGAAACGCGCGCATTCCCACCGCACTCCTGTCCGAGGACGCGTGCGACGCGGTGGCGTTCCACGTGCTACCCGACCGGCGCAGCCGCAATGGTGCGCTCGGCAACAATTTCATCGGGCACCTGCAGCGCTACGAGTACGGCAAGTCCATGGAGATCGGCAAGCGCTTCCACGACATGACCCAGTCGGTGAGCTGCATCTCGGGTGCGGCGGGCTTGTTCCGCACGGCCGACCTGAACGCGCTGCATCACCAGCACAGCACGGTGTTCCAGGGCGAAGACCTGCAGCGCACCATCATCCACCTGCTCCACGGCAAACGCATCGTGTTCGCGAACGAGCCGGTGTGGACCGTGGTGCCGCACGACTGGGGGCAGTGGTTCAAGCAGCGCATGCTGGGGTGGTATCCGGGCTTCTACCACCAGTTCCCAAACATGCTGCGGCTCATGTTCGCGCGTGGAACGGGCTGGCGACTCCGCTACGAGATGGCCTACAACGTGTACACCGTGCTTTCGGATCCCTTGAAAGTCTGGTCGCTCGGCGTGTTGCTGTTCACGCCGGGCCTGCGCGCGTGGCTGCTGGTCGTCTACCTGCTCTACCTGGCGTTCGAACTCTACTCGTGGTGGGTGGTGCGCGTGCCGGGCTCGCGCTCGCGCGCCCCGCTGGCGGTGCTGTTGTTCTACCCGCTCTACGGCGCCATCAACACTCTGCTCCGCACGTTGAGCCTGCCGGTGTGGCTGTGGCTGCGGTTCGTCACGGGCACGATGCGTCCGCGCCGCGACGAGCGCGATCGGGTGCCGGCGTGAGCGCGGCGCGTGTCTTGAAAGCGCGCATGTGGAGGGCGCTCGCGATGGTCGCGCTGAGCGTCGCGTGCGCCGTTCCAAGTGGCGTGTCCGCCGCCCCGGGCCGGCTGGGTGCTCAGTTCCGCTACTGGGCGTTCGACGACAAGAACGACAACCGCAATCCGCTCATCTACTGGGCTCCCGGGCCGATCCACGTGCAGCTCGAGGTGTGGGACTACGTGCGCGGTACCGACCAGTTCCGGCCCGAACTGGGCGTGCACCTGCGCGACAAGCGGCGCTCGTCCTACTCGGCGACGTGGCGGCACGAGAACAAGGTCGAGCGGTTCACGCTGGGCACCGGGCAGGTGCTCTCAAATCACTGGGTCGGCAAAGCCTCGCTTGCCGCGCTGGTCGCCACCGACAGCACCGACTTCGTCTACAGCGCGGGGCTCGAGTACTACTGGCTGTCCTACAACTTCGCGAGTGTGGACGTGATCCGCGACCCGCGCGGTGACGACCTGTGGGTGGTGCCAATGCGCCTGCGTCTCGCGAACGAGGCGAACGACTGGGTCCAGTTCACCGTGGCTCCAGCCAGCCGCCGTACGCTGGGCTGGGCGACCGACGTGAAGTTCAAGTGGCTGCGACTGGGCATCGAGCAGAACAGCCGTTTCGATTTCACCACGCGCGACAACACCATCTACACTGTCGGGGTCGAGTTCGAGCTGCCCAGGGACGAACGGTGACACGGAGGTCGTTACCGATCGGAGGCATCGGGTGAAGCTCAGGGTGAGATGCGTCGCGTGGATGGCGCCTGTGCTCGGTCCGGTGCTCTCGAC
>JANNKI010000242.1:0-12314 GCA_031396225.1 bacterium
GGCCTGCCACTTGGCGAGCGTTTGCTGCGTTCCTAGGATCGCGCCGGTCACGAGGAGATGCGTGAGCCCCCGGTGGATCGCGTTCGCTTTCATGAAACGCCCGCCGCGTTGCGGATAGCGGGCGCCCAGCTTCTTCTTGAGCTCCTTGACCGCGCGGAGACGCTCGACTTCGGCAAGGTCGACCGTCCCCGACTGGAGAGCGTCGTCGAGGTCGTGAAGGGCGCTCGCCAAGCGCACCGCCAGGGCGACCACCTGCGCCTCGAACGAGGGCGCGAGTCCCGACCGAAGCCCGTCCGGCACCTCGGCCGGCACCCGTCCCCTGCCTTGCGCCTTGACGATCCCCTCGCGCGTTGCGTCGGCCAGGTTCAGTCCCGGGTGCTCGTACCGTTTCTCCAAAAGGTCGACGACACGCAACGCCTGCCACGCGGCATCGAACCCGCCGAGATCCGAAAGACCCGGGCCGCCTCGGCCGTCGCGCTCTCCCGAAAGCAGATTGTCGAGCGCAAGCACCCCCGCCGGCCCGAACGGCGGTTGACCGAGGTCGTGCGCCAGAGCGACGGCCTCGACGAGATCCTCGTTGAGCGCCAGCGCGCGCCCGATGGTGCGCGCCACTTGCGCGACCTCCAGAGTGTGGGTCAGCCGGTTTCTGCGATGGTCTTCGTAGGCGGGGAGGATTCCCGCCACGGCCTTCTGGCGAAGTCTCCGGAACGCGCGCGAGTAGACGACGCGGTCGCGATCACGCTGATACGCGGTGCGGTAGTCGAACGCCCGTCCTTCGTCCTCGACGGAGAATCTCCTCGTCGCATCCGCCGAGCGGAGCGCGTAGGGCGCGAGCCTCGCGTCCTCGCCGTTTTCCAGCGATTTCCTCATCGATTCGCCCATCGGGCCGGGATGCTACACCGCGGCTTGAATCGGCTCCACGAGGGCCCTACGTTTGGTACGAGCCGTTTTCCGGAGGACGCTCATGACGATCTCGATCGATACCGAGCAATGCGAAAGCACCGGAGTTTGCGCCTTGGTCTGCCCCGAAGACATCATCGAGATCAGGAACAGCCTTCCGGTGATCATCAACAACATAGCCTGCACGTCGTGCTGGAAGTGCGCGGAGAGCTGCATCAGCAGCGCCATCGACGTCGACTGATACGGGACATTCTGCTTTTTCCTACAGAGCTTCGAAGTTCGAAGCTCTGTAGGAAAAAGCAGAATGTCCCATACAAGAAAAAGGGAAGTGTCCCCTTTTCTGCGCCACAATGACTCAGCATGGCGCCGCCACCCAGTTCGTCCCTGATCGCCGAGCTCGAATCGCTGACCGATCTTTCGAGGGAGATGACCCGCCGGGCGCGCCTCCACGGGGCGTTTCTCGTCTGGCGCGCCCAGGCGCGGCGCGTCGCGTCGCGAGCGTGCTGCTCAAGTCCGGCAAGGTCGAGGAGGTCGCCACCTCGTCCGGTTCGGGGCACGGCGTTCACGCGATGACCGGCGATGGTCGTACCGCGCTCGGGAGCCGCGACGAGTTCCTCGCGGAACCCGCGCTCGCCCTGCTCGACCACACGGTCGCGGCGGCCGGCGCGGCCGGGTTGCTCGGCGTGGCTCCCGGCATTCCCGCCACCCTCGAACCGGTCGTCGCACGATCGATTCCTGAAGGCCTCGACGCTTTCGATCGGATCGACCTTGCGGACGCCGCCGCTCGACTCGGCGAGCTCGAACGGGAGCTCGCGGGGCGCGTCCCGGGGGTCAAGCTGTCCCTTTCGTATCAGGCCGATCTCGACGCGTGGCGGATCGTTCGCTCCGACGGAGGGGACGTCATGTTCGCGATGCCGCGCTGCGTCATCCGCTTTGCCGCGAGCTCGTCCGGCGACGCTCGACACACGGTGGCCGCGTCGGTGGCTGCTCGCGCTCGGTGGCGGTCTGCGTCGTGGTGGCCATCGGGGGCTCCTTCGCGTGATCCGAGCGCGCGGCTCCGGCGGTCGCCGGGGCCGCGCGCAGGGGTAGGGGTGGTCAGAACAATCGTACCAGGCGGTCGAGGCCACCGGTCCAGCCCTTGGTGTGCGCCTCGCTCGACGCGGCCGTGGGGAGCTGCTCGTGCACGAGCAGCACGCGCGTGCCCTCGCCCTTGGGCTCGAGGCTCACGATGACGCGGCTCGTCAGGTGCTCGGGCTTGTCCTCCCAGGTCCACGAGAGCACCAGCCGGTGCGGGCTCGAGACCTCTTCATACGTGCCGAACGCCACCGAGACGTAGCCGTCGGGGCGCCGCATCTCGAAGCGAAAGCGCCCACCGGGGCGCGCGTCGAGCTCGTGCACGACACAGCTGTACTCGTCGCCGGGGCCGAACCAGCGCGCTAGCTTCTCGGCTTGCGTGAACGCCTCGAAGACGCGCTCGGGTGTCGCCGCGATGGTGCGCTCGAGCGTGAGCGCGAATCCGGTGGTGGTGGTGGCAGTGGGCTTGGCCATGCGCGGGACTCCTTCTGTGGTTCAGGCGCCTCGAGGAACGCCGCCAGCGAATCGAGGCGCGCGGCCCAGAAGCGGTGATTGCGGTCGAGCCAGTGGAGCGCCTCGGCCAGCGCGCTCCCCGACAGGTCCATACGATGCACGCGTCCGTCCCGCTCGCGGCTCACGAGCCCGGCGTTCTCGAGCACGCGCACGTGCTTCGAGATCGCCGGCGCCGACATGCGGTACGGCGCGGCCAGCTCGCCCACGCTGGCCGCTCCCATGGCCAACCGCTGCAGCATGCCACGGCGCGCGGGGTGGGCGAGAGCCCCGAAAACGGCGTCGAGCGGATCCGGCTGACGGTTAACCATGTGGTTAACTATCGCGCATCCGAAGGCTCGTGGCAAGGGGTTTTTGGAGCTTTTCCGGCGGACTCGGGCTCGGGACCGCATGGGTGTCACTTCCGCGCCAGTGGACACTCCTCTGGGTCAGCAGCAGACTGCCGCCATGAACCCCGACCTCCACCGCTTCGTCCGAAGCGCCCTGGGCAAGGGCCTCTCCCGCGATGCCCTCCGCGCGGCGCTGCGCGAGGCGCGCTGGCCCGACGACGAGATCGAAGCCGAACTCGCGGCCTGGCACGACGCCGGCCTGCCGCTGCCCGTGCCGCGGCGGCGCGTGGGAGTCTCGCCGCGCGAGGCGTTCCTCTACCTGCTTCTGTTCGCGTCGCTCTACCTGGTGGCGTACCACACCGGCGCGATCCTGTTCGCGCTGGTCGAGCGCGCCTGGCCCGATCCGGCGGTGGACGACAGCGTGTGGAACCGCACGCGCGAGTGGGTGCGCTTCGCCGTCGCGTCGCTGTTGGTGGCGTTCCCGGTGTACCTGTTCACCGCGCGGCTCACCGGCCGCGCCGTGGCGCAGGATCCGGAAAAGCGCAACTCCGGCGTGCGACGCTGGCTCACGTACCTGACGCTGTTCAACGCCGCCTGCGTGCTGATCGGCGACTTCATCGCGGTGCTGTTGGGCCTCTTGAAGGGCGAGCTGACCGGGCGGTTCGTGAGCAAGGCTGCCATCGTGGCGGCCATCGCCGGTTGGCTGTTCACGCATTACATGGGCGGCCTGCGGCGCGATGAGGACGACGCGCCGCGCGTGCGCACGCCGTCATGGCTGGCGCGCGCTGCCGGGGTGCTGGTGGTGGTGGTCACCGTCATCGGTCTCTGGCTCGCCGGCTCACCCGCCGTGGCGCGGAAGCAACTGCTCGACCAGCGCCGCCTGCGCGAGCTGCAGGAACTGTCCAACTCGGTGAACGAGCACCACCGCGCGCGCGGCCGACTGCCGGAGTCGCTGCCCGCGCTGCGCCGCGGCGGCCCTCGACCAGGCATGGTGCTGCAGGACCCGGTGAGCCGCGAACCCTACGGCTACCAGGTGTTGGACTCCGTGCGCTACGAACTGTGCGCGTCGTTCGACGCGGCCGACTCGCTGGGACCCTTCGGCAGCGCGCCCGACCCATTCTGGCGACACGATGCCGGACGCTGGTGCTTCACGTTCGAGGTGGACCGGCTGCCGAGGCCGTAGTCGGCGCCGCGGAAGTCAGGCACTGGCCGCCGGGCATACTGCGAGTACGGTCTGATCGTCGCTCTGCGGCGCGCTGCCCGTGAACGCCGCGACCGACGCCATCAGCCGATCGAGCACCAGCCGCGTCGGTCCGCCGCCACGCTCGCGCCACAGCGCGTCGATGGCGTCCTCTCCGAACTCCTGCAGAAAGGGATCCGTCGCCTCGGAGATGCCGTCGCTGAACGTGAGCAGCGAGTCGCCCGGACGGAACTCGCGCTCGCCCTGCTCGAACACCGAGTCCTCGAAGATCCCGAGCGGGAAGCCGCCCGCGGGGAGTGACTCGATGGCTCCATTGGCGCGGCGCAGCCTCGGGAACACGTGCCCGGAATTGACGAATTGCACACGGCCACGCGTCTCGTCGAGCTCGGCATAGAACAGCGTGACGAAACGGCCCTGGACCACGGACTGGGCGACCTGGCGATTCAGCTGTCCGATCAATTGTCGGGGCGGGAGCCGAAGCCCCGCGAACGCATGCAGCGCGCTCTGCACCGTCGAGACGAGGAGTGCGGCGGGAACGCCCTTGCCGGCCACGTCCGCGATCACGAGCGCGGTGCGCCCGGAGTCGAGCTTGAAGAAATCATAGAAGTCGCCGCCCACCTGGCGCGCGGGCACGAGCCTGCCATCCACCTCCCAGGAGCCACAGCGAAGCGGGGCGTTGGGCACGAGGCGCATCTGGATGTCGTGGGCGAGGCGCAGCTCCTTCTCCATCGCTTCCTTCTCGGCCTCGAGTCGGCGGGTCGCCTCGGCCTCGATGCGCAGTCGGGCCTTCTCGATCACGATGGCCGAATGGCTCCCCAGGATCGACATCAACTGGATGTCGTGCCGCGACCACTCCCGGCCGGGTTTCGATTCGCTCGCCGCGATCATGCCGGTGATCCGCCCCTCGACGCGCAGCGGCATCGCGAGCAGCGCGCGGACCGAGGTCACTTCTCGGCGCAGGCCCGAGAAGCGCGGGTCCTCGGCCAGGTCCGGCGTGACCAGCTCCGGCGAGCCGATCAGGTAGCGCATCACGGATTCCTTGATGGCGCGCGGCCAGGACAGGTCACCGGCCTCGGGTGGCTTGTGCCGCCGGTCGGTCACGACGGTCTTGGCCGGGTCGAGGCCCGGCGCGAGCAGCTTGATGGTGCACTCGTCGGCGCCAGCGCGCTCGTGGGCGTTGGCCTCGAATACGAGGTCCTGCACCGGAACTCCCTGTGGCTGCGCACGGAGGTCACGCGCACCGAGGTGGATGCCGACCGGTTGGCGGTGGTGGGTGTGACCGCGAGCCTCGTTTTGCACGATTGAGGGGCCGGGTTGCCGCCGCACTCGCACTCCAGGATTGACTTCAATCTGGCTTCGGCGGAGACTTCCAAGTGGTTACGTTTCCCACGCCTCCCACGTCTCCGACCCCCGGGCCATCCTGCTCGGGCTGGCGACACTCGGCGTGACCGGACCGCCACCCGAGTTGTGCCCGGCCCGGCCCATCGCGGCCACGCGTGTGATTTACTGGCACGACGTGTCCTGCCGACTCTAGATCGGCCCGCCCTGAGCGGGGAGGTCTTGCGTTGCTCGCACTTCGTGTGATCCGCCGGCTGCTGCTCGCCGCGCCGCTCTTCTTCGCCACACTCGCGCTCGCGTCGCCGCGCCTCGAAGTGACTCCCGGCCAGGTGAGCGTGCACGCGGTCTCGGGCCAGCAGGTGAGCGCCACTCTGTCCCTTCGCAATACCGGCGACAGCCCGCTAGATGTGTCGCTGCAGCGGGGCGGCCATCGTGCGCTCCTTCTCACGACTCGCTCCGACCTGAGCGAGATCCTGCCGTTGCTGCGGGAGATCCCTGAGGTGGGTGGAGTGGACGTGTGGGACGCGGCGCTTAGAACGCCAGACCTCGCGGCGCTCAAGCCCTACGCGTCGGTGATGACCGTGTTCAGCTACACCCGCGCACTCGACCCAGAAAGGCTCGGGAATGTGCTGGCCGACTACGTGGACCAGGGTGGCGGCGTGGTGCTGACGCTGCCGTCGTTGCTGAGAGGCGCGGAGGTGCGGGGACGCTTCCTGGCCGAGGGTTACTCGCCACTCAACCTCGGCTTCGGTTCCATCGAGAGAATCAGCCTGGGAACGTTCGACGCCACGCACCCGATCATGGCTGGCGTGCGCTCGCTGCAGGGCGATGAGATCGCGTTCACCTCGCCGGCCGCCGGTGCCACGCTCGTGGCGAGCTGGAACCCCCCTCAGCCGCTGGTCGCCACCAAGGGGCACGTCGTCGCCGTCAACCTGTTCGCGTCACCGCCCGGCTATTCGTACGGAGACGTCCCGCGCCTGCTCGCGAACGCATTGCTGTGGAGCGCTCGCCCGGTGTGGCTGTCGTTCTCGCCGGGTCAGGCCTCGCTCGCGCCGGGAGAGGAGCGGCAGGTGACGCTCACGTTCGATGCGAGCGGCCTCGAGGAGGGCGCGTACGACGTGGACGTCGTCGTCGAGAGCAATGATCCGTCGAATCCCGCCCTGAGTGTGCCAGCGCACATGGACGTGACCGGCAGTCCCACCGTCGCGCTCGGTGGCGGTGAACAGACGCTCGAATCGAGCTTGGACTACATTGGCTATGACGGTCTCACCAAACACAGCTTCACGCTGCCACTTGGGCTGAAATCGGCGCGCGTGGAGTTGGTGGCGGAAGGGTTCTACAGCAACCAGATCGGCCAGTGGGATAACCACACCACGCTGATGGTCGAAGGGAACGTTCTCGGTAAGGTCGGACCCGGGCCGCCCGGTGAGGGCTGCCAGCTGTGGCTAGACCAGTGGACGCTCTCGGGTGCCACACTCGCCGCCGTCGCGGCCGACGGCGTGCTCGAGGCGACGGCGCAGAACTCTTGCCTGTTGCTGGCGTCCTGCGCCGTCAACCGGCACACGGTCCGCGTTCGGTTCGATCGCCTCGCGGACCGTGTCGAGTTCGCCCCCCTGTTCGTGGGAAGGACGGGAGACGTCCAGTTCCTGGTGCGGAACGTGGGCAGTGCGCTCCTGCACGTGACCTCGATCGCCTCGAGCGATCCAGTCTTCACGCTCGACCGTGACACGCTCACGCTGCGGCCGCACACCGAGGCGCTCCTCACCGTCCGGTTTCGACCGCTCGTGGCAGGCGAGGCGAACGGCACACTGGTCGTGACGAGCGACGATCCCGCCGCGCCGCTCGCCACCATCGCCGCGCACGGCGTGGGGCTCGTGCCGCCCGACATCGACGTGACGCCGCTCGCGGTCGCGGCCGACCTGTTCACGGGCGCCTCCACCAGGCGCACGGTGACGGTGCGCAACCTGGGTGGCGCGCCGCTCCAGTTGCGCCTGCAGGCGAGGAGCGTCCCGCTCGATCCGGATCCGCTCGCCGTGGCTGCGCCCATCTCGATTCCCGTCGCGGGCGGCGCGAGCCTGCTCGAGGGCTCGGAGGAGTCACCTGGCGATGGCCCCCCAGGTTTGGATCCACTCACGCGACCACGCTCAGACGAAGCGCAGCCGACCGCGTCGTGGGCGTTACCGGTGCAGCGCCTCGGCGGCGCGTCAGTTCTGCTCGTACTCGACGCGGCGCCCTGGGGTGGGCTCGCCGACCAGACGGTGCTTGGCACGTTCGGCGTGGCGTTCGACCTGGTCCGTTCGACCCAACTCTCCTCGCTCGACCTCCGGGCCTATCGCCTGATCATCATTGGAGCCGACCAGCCACCGAGCACTTACGCCACGCTCCGACAACAGGCGACGCGGCTCGATGACTTCGTGCGGCGCGGCGGCACGCTGGAGGTGCACGCCGCGGGCTGGCGCTTCGCCGCGGGAGACACCGCGCAGTGGCTGCTGCCCGGCGGCATGGGTGTATTCCAGCACCTGGCGAACGCGAACCACGTCCAGTTGCCATCCCACCCGCTCGTGGCGGGTGTGCCCTCGCCGTTCCAGGGCACGAGCGCCAGCCACGCGTCGTTCACTAACGTTCCACCGGGCGCGTCCGTCGTCGCGACCGACGACGCGATGAGCCCGAACCTTGTCACCTACCCACTGGGGCTCGGCCTGGTGATCGCCTCCGGCCAGGCGCTCGAGTATGGCTTCATGACGAACCAACCCGCCGGAAGGATCTTGCGCAACATGATCCCGTTCGCGCAGGCGGCCACGCCGAACTGGCTGTCGGTGACGCCGGCCGAGGCCGTGGTGCCGCCCGGGGGCTCGCTCGACGCGACGCTTACGCTCGACGCGGCGCGCCAGAGCGGCGGCGACCGCGACGGATACCTGATGCTCACGAGCAACGACCCCGACGAGGCGGAGGTCACGGTGAGCGCACGACTGCACGTCACCGGCGCGCCCGACCTGCGCGCACTCGGGCGCGAGCGCACGCTCGAGTCACGCGTCGCCTACTCCACCCGGGGCGCCACCACTACACACCTGATCGAGATCTCGCCGGTCCCCACGGGCGAGGTCACATTCGAGCTCGAGGCGAGCGGCAACTACATGGACTACGACTACAGCAACGAATACTGCGGCCTGGGTAGGTCGGCGACGCTCGAGGTGGAAGGCCGCACGCTCGGCTCGGTGGGGCCCATGGGCTGGTGGGATGACTACTGCATCACCCTGCGGGCGGATTTCCAACTCGCCGCCCGTGACGCTGCCCCGGTTGTTTCCGACGGCGTGGTGGAAGCGACCGTGAGCAATAGCGCCGACGTCGGATCGGGTTGTCGGCCGGACGAGCACGTGGTTCGGGTGCGATATCACGAGTCCGCGCAATCAAGTTTCGCCGACACCTACGTCGGAGCGTGCGACAGCTCGTCGTTCAAGATCCGCAACGAGGGCACCGAGGCGCTGGTGGTGAGCGGCATCACGCTGGACGACGCACAGTTCTCCGTGTTCCCCGCGAGTCTCACGCTGGCCCCCGGCGAGGAGCGGGATCTCCAGCTGTTGTTCTGCCCCGCAGCCGTGGCCGACTTCGCCGCGACGATGACCATCGCCAGCAACGACCCCGATGCCGCCGTGACCACCGTGCGCCTGACCGGACGCGGCGTCACGCCGCCAGACCTTGCGGTCTCGCCCGGGCGCGTACATGCCGACGTATTTGCGGGCGATGAGGTCACGCGCGAGCTCGAACTCAGGAACTTGGGCGCCGAGCCGCTTACGTACCGGATCCGCCAGCGCTCGGTGTCGGGCACCGTAACTTCGGCCGTAGCGGGCCCGAGCGTGCCCGCGGGGGCGGAGCCTGGCCGTGCGTACGAGGCGGATTCGGTCACGTCCGGGACCGAACCGCCGTCCCTTGACGAGACGCGCCACGGACGTTTGGTTGAAGCGCGTCCTCAGTCACTGCGCGCGGCACTCGCGCCACGGCTCGGGATCAGCGACGTGCTCCTCGTGCAGGATGTGCTGCCGTGGGGGAGTGACGCCGAGGAAGCGCTGCTGGTCGCGGCGGGTGCCAGAGTGGACCGCATCCCCGCGGCATCGTTCGCGGACACCTACCTCGACGGCTACAGAGTCATCGTCGTCGCTTCGGACCAACCCACGTCGTTCTACACCACGCTGAATTGGCAGGCGATGCGGCTCGAGGCGTGGGTTGCGGCCGGGGGCCTGCTCCAAGCCCAGGTCGCGGGCTGGGGCTCTAACAGCGGAGACGCCTCTCGGCTCCTGCTCCCGGGCGCAGTGCGCGCCCAGCGCCGCTTGTCGCTCATGAACCGTGTCGTGTCGCCGAAGCATCCGATCATGGCGGGCATCACCCCTGAGTTCAGCGGCATTGCCGCGAGCTACGGCTTCCTGGTTGGTCTGCCCCCGAATGCCGAGATCCTCACCCAGGATCCGCCGGGCGGCGCTACGCTGGCGATCTATGAGGCGGGGGCCGGCATCGTAGTCGCGGGAGTACAGCCGTACGAATACGGCTTCCTGAACGGTCAACCTGCAGGGCAGATCTTACTCAATATGATCATGTTCGCCCTCGGTTTTAGACCAAAGTGGCTGTTTCTCGAACCGGCCGCGGGGATCGTGGCTGCGGGCTCGAGTGCGACGATCACACTTCGCCTCGCGAGCGCAGGGCTCCCGGCGGGCGACCACGTGCGCGATCTGGAGATCCTGAGCAACGACCCTGACTCCCCGAGCCTCAAGGTGCCGGTGACGCTGCGCGTAGCGAACGTCGCCGCCACGCTCACGCTCGACCATCGCACGCTCGAGCCCGATCGGGGCGGTCCGTGGCTCAAGGCAACACTCACGTTGCCTGACTCCCGGCTCACCGAGGACGTGGACCTGGCAAGCGTGATGCTCAACGGCGTGCCTGTCGATCGAGCGCAGGTGGCCGGCGAACCGGGTCAGGACGCGGCCGACGATCGTGGCGAGCCCGGAGGGCGAGAGGGCTCCAAAGCCCACCCGCCCAAGATGATGTTCCGCGTGGAGCGCGATGCCGTGTTGGCGACGTTCAGCGGCGCGTCACCTCAGACGCTGAACCTGTCGGGCCTTTTCAGAAACGGCGGCTGCTTTCTCGCGCGTGATTCCGTTGCGCTCCGCAGCGGCGGCGACGCACAACCGAGCGCGCTCGCAGAGGGCAGGCCGGACGTCAACGCGGCCGCTCCGCTCGTTCCTTCCTTCGCGCTGGCTCCGAACCCGGTCCGGAGCGGGAGCCCGCTTCGCCTCGCGCTCGCGCTGCCTCGCGCCGGACGGATCGAGGCGGCAGTCTATTCGCCGGCCGGGCGGCTGGTGCGCACGCTGGCCTCACGATCAGAGCCAGCGGGCCGAGTGTCGCTCGAATGGGACGGCCGCGACGGCGGAGGCCGCGCCGTGGAGCCGGGTGTCTACCTGGTACGCGTGCTGGCGCCAGGCCTCAACGCGACGCGGCGGGCGGTGCTGCTGCGCTGAGCGGATCGCCTCGCTGAGCGCGCGCCGCGGCAAGGATCCGGCAGCTTGCCGCCCACCGCCCCCTGCTGCACATTCCGCGCTCACGCCTTGCCGCTCACCGCGCACTCACGGACGACGCCATGCGCATCGAGATCGTCACCATCGGCAACGAGGTCCTGTCGGGCCGCACGTTTGACACGAACTTCGTGTTCCTGGCGCGTGCGCTCGAGGAAGCCAGCGTGGTGGTGGCCTACCACAGCACCGTGGGCGACACGGCCGAGGGGATCGGCGAGGCGTTGAAGCTGGCGCTCTCGCGCGCGGACGCCGTGATCATGACGGGCGGGTTGGGGCCCACGCCCGACGACATGACGCGCAAGGCTGTGTCCACCGCGCTCAATCGCCCGCTGCAGCTGGTCGAGAGCGTGCTGGCGCACATCCGTGAACGCGGGCGGCGCGCGGGGCGCAAGCTGCCCGCGTCGGTCGAGACCATGGCGTTGGTGCCGCGCGGCGCCGAGGTGTGGCAGAACCCGGTGGGCGCCGCACCCGGTATCCTGATCGACTACCGGAAGAAGCCCGTCATCCTGCTGCCGGGCCCGCCGCCCGAACTGGAGGCGCTCGCGAGCGAATTCGTGGTTCCGTGGCTTCGCCAACGAAGCGGCTCGCACGTCGAGAGCTTCACGCTGCGCACGTTCGGGCTGTTCGAGAGCCAGTTGCACGAGCGGATCAGCGCGCTGCCCGACCACTGGCATGGCGCCACGCTCGCCTACCTGCCGAGCTGGTTCGGCGTGGACCTGCGCGTGACCGTGGTGGGTGCCAGCGCCACGCTCGTTCGCGAGACGGCAGAACGCGCCTACGCCGAGCTGTCCGAAAAAGTCGGCGGTGTCATCTACGCCGAGGGCACGCGCGGCATGGAGGAGACCGTGAGCGACCTGTTGGTGGCGCGCAAGTGGCGCATCGCCGCGGCCGAGTCGTGCACGGGCGGGTTGCTGTGCAAGCGGCTCACCGACCTGCCGGGCTCGTCTCGCTACCTGGAACGCGGCTACGTGACCTATTCCAACGACGCCAAGCAGCAGCTCGTGGGCGTGTCGGCCGAGGACCTGGCCGCGCACGGCGCGGTGAGCGCTCCCGTGGCCGAGCAGATGGCGCGTGGCGCACGCGAACGGGCGGGCGTGGAAGTGGGCGTGGGCATCACCGGCATCGCGGGGCCCGGGGGCGGCCACGAGAAAAAGCCCGTGGGGACCGTGTTCCTGGCGGTGAGTTCGCCGCTGGGCGAAGCCGTGCGCGTGCACCGCTTCATGGGGTCGCGCTCCACCGTGCGCGAGCGCGCGGTCCAGACGGCGTTGGACATGCTGCGCCGCCACCTGGCCGAGCTGCCGGTGGACCCGGGGGTGGCGTAGGCCACCCGCACGGGCCGGTTCGGCGCCAGCCGGCCTGATTTCCAGTGACCCGCGGGGCACTCGCGGGGTTATACCTTCC
>JANNKI010000267.1:0-18878 GCA_031396225.1 bacterium
ATCGCGCGAGTGTGCACCTGCGACACGCGGGACTCGGAGATGCCGAGCGTGCGGCCGATCTCCTTGAGCGTGAGGTGTTCGTAGTAGTAGAGCGCCACCACCAGCCGCTCCTGCTCGGGCAACAGGTCGATCGTGCCGAGCAGCATGCGGCGGGTCTGGTCGTCCTGGAGCCGGCCCTCGAGTTCCACCGTGTTGGGGTCCGCCAGGTGGTCGGCCAGTGTGCCCTGGTCCTCGCCGTCGTTCGTGCGCGCCTCGTCCAGCGACACGAGCACGGCGCCCCGCACGTGATCGAGCAACCGGTAAAAGTCGTCGCGCGACATCTTGAGTTCCCGGGCCACCTCTTCCTCGGAGGCCGCGCGCCCGAGCTTCTGATCGAGCTTGCGCGTCACGCCGTCGAGGTTGCGCGCCTTGCGGCGCATGGACCGCGACGCCCAATCGAGCGCACGCAGCTGGTCCAGCACGGCGCCCTTGATGCGCCAGACGGCGTAGGTCTCGAACTTCACGCCCTTGTGCGTGTCGAACTTGGCGTGCGCGTCGAGCAGCCCGAGCACGCCGGCCGAGCAAAGGTCCTCGTGGTCGACGTTGCGCGGCAGCGTGGCCGCCACGCGCTCCACGACATGTCGCACGAGCGGCGCGAAGCGCTTGAGCAGGTCGTTCTTGTTGTACGTGACAGCCGGCGGCGCCGTCTCGCGCGTGGCTGCCGAGCGAAGGTCGGGTCGGGGACGGCGGCCGGGGACCACCTTGAGCGCGGGGCGGCGCGTGGTCGTGGCCGTGGCCTTCTTGCGGGCGGAGGCAGCATGCGAGGCGGCGCGGGGCATCAGGGGTTCTCCTAGGCTTCGAGGCGGTGCGACTGCTCCGACTGCTGGTCGGAGCCCGGACCCGAGGGGACGGGTTTCCACAGCCGCGCGGCGAGCGCGCGGTAAGCGAGGGCGGCCGGGGAGTCGGGCCACGCGATCGTGACCGGCTCCTGGTTGCGGGCGGCGCGCGACACGGAAGGGTCGTACGGCACGGTGCCCAACACCTCGACCTCGAGGCGCAGGAAGTGGCGCGCGAACAACTGCATGCGGTTCGCCGCTTCCTCGGATTCCTCCGGGCTCGTGGCCATGTTCACGATCAGCCGCGGGGCGCGCATGAGCGCGCCTTCCTTCTGTAGCGTCTTCACGAGGCCGTAGGCGTCGGAACACGACGTCATCTCCGGAGTCACGACCACGAGCAGGTCATGCGCGGAACGGCACAGCTCGAGCGTCTGGCGGCTCATGCCCGTGGCGGTGTCGATGATCATGAGATCGGCGCTCTCGTCGGCGAATGACAGCGAGCGCAACAGCAGCTCACGCCGGAAGTCGTCGAGCTCGGCCAGCTCGGGCGCGCCCGAGGCCGCGGGCACCAGCGTCACGCCCTCGGGGCCCTGCACCACCACCTCTTCCACCGACTTCTCGCCGGCCAGTACGTGGCTCAGGTCCCAGCGCGGGTGAGCACCGAGCAGCAGGTCGAGATTCGCCTGGGCCAGATCGCCGTCCACCAGCACGACGTGCGCGCCGCGCTGGCCGAGTGCCACCGCCAGGTTCGCCGCGAGGTTGCTCTTGCCCACGCCGCCGCGACCGCTCGTGACGACGAGCTTCCGCACACGGCTTCGCGACAGCTGGGCAGGATGGCCGGCGCCGAACTCGGCCGGTGCGGCCACGCTGCCGGGCACGAGTTTGACCACGCCGGGCCGCGGTTCGGAGCGCGAGCTCACGCGGCCTCCACGGCGATCGTGCACAGCGCGCGCACGAACCGCCAGTAGCGCAGCTGACGCTCGGCGCGTGCCAACGGCCACTCGAGTCCGAGCCGCGATAGACGACGGTGCTCGGCGCAGAGCGACACCACCGCGGCCTCGGCGGCATCGAGACGAGCCACCGGACTTGCCGGCATGGCGCGGCGCGGATCGCTCAGCGTCGTGACAGGCTCGAACGCGTTCATGCGGCCCTCCGCAGCGACGAGCGCTCGCCCAGTTCCCGAGCGAGCGACGAAAGTGCGAGTCCCAGGCGCTGCTCGACCTCGCGAGCGCTCATGCGCAGCGCGCCCGCGGCTTCCACAGCGCTCAGCCCCTCGAGCAGGCGCAGCGACAGGACCAGGCGGTCGGGTTCGGGCATCGCCTCGAGCGCGGCCGCGAGTCGGACGCGGCCCGGCAGGCGGAGCACCGCGGACGGCAGCCGGCGCTTCACGCGGCCTTCCGCATCGTCGAGCGGCGGCGCTCCGGGCGGGCGAGCAGCGCGCGGCGGACCGCGCGGCGCAGCTCGTCCACGTGGAACGGCTTCGGGAACACTTCGCTGACGCCGGCGCGCACCAGCTCGCGCACCGTCTCGGGCGAGCCATACGCCGTGACGACGATCACGGGCTGCGCGTGGCGACCACGCGCCAGCTTCTGCGCGAGCTCCAGCCCCGAGAAGCCCGGAAGCCGGAGGTCGGTGATGACGAGGTCGCTCCGGTGCGTGCGCAACCACACCAGCGCCTCTTCGGCGGTCCGGAACGTGTCGATCGTGTAGCCGTCGTCCGAGAGGCCCTCCGCGAGGGCCCAGGAGGTCGTCGGCTCGTCTTCCACGATCAGGATGTGGGCCATCGGCAAGGCTCCGGGGACAGAGGGGGGCGAGATGCGGGTCACCGAGGCTTTTTGCACCCCCCGTGCCACATTCCCGGGCCGGCTGGCGCACCTCCCCGCGCCGGTCGTCGCGGATTCCAGTGATGTCGCGGCTTCAAGGCGCAGCGCCAAGTGGTGAAATGACTTGGCGAGGTTGCGAGAGTGCTCTCGCGCCTCGTGCGCGCGAGCGCGGGGCTTGTCCCGGACGCGAATCGGCCGGGCGCTGGGGGCGCCCGGCCGCTCAACTCCCGACCGCCCCCGGCGAGGGGCGATGGATTCTTGACCGGCGGCTAGGCCGGCTCGCTGTCCTCTCCATCGTCAGCGATGGCGTATTCCTTGAGCTTCGTCCGCAACGTCTGCCGCGCGATCCCCAACAGCGTGGCGGCCCGCGTCTTGTTGCCGTCGCACACCCGGAGCGCATGCTCGATGGCCATCTTCTCGACATCGGCCAGCGGTCGGACCACGCCGGTCGGGAACGGCTCCCCCCCGCCGGTGCCGCGAGGCCCCGCCGAAGCGCTCATCTCCGGCGGCAGGTGCTCCGCGCGGATCTCGTCGTCCGCCTCGAGCAACACCACGCGCTCGATGACGTTCCGGAGTTCGCGTACGTTGCCCGGCCAGCGATAGGCCTGCATGCGCTCGAGCGCGCCCGGGTGCAATCGCGCGGTCGGGCGTCCGAGCTCGCGGCAGAAGCGCGCCACGAAGTGCTCCGCCAGCGGCGGGATGTCGCTGATGCGCTCGCGCAGGGGCGGCACCACCACCGGCACCACGTTGAGCCGGAAGTAGAGGTCCTCGCGGAAGCGCCCCTCGGACACGAGCCGGGTCAGGTCGCGGTGCGTGGCCGCCACCACGCGCACGTCCACCGTGATGTCCACGGCGCCGCCGACCCGGCGGAACGTCCGCGTCTCGAGCACGCGCAGGAGCTTGGCCTGGAGCTGCGGGGCCATCTCCCCGATCTCGTCCAGGAACAGCGTGCCGCGGTCGGCCAGCTCGAACACTCCCTTGCGGAACCGCTTCGCGTCCGTGAACGCGCCGCGCTCGTGCCCGTAGAGCTCGCTCTCGAGCAGCTGCTCGGGGATGGCGCTGCAGTTCAACTCCACGAACGGCCCGCCCGCTCGCGCGCTCTTGTCGTGCAGGTAGCGCGCCATCAGCTCCTTGCCGGAGCCGGTCTCGCCGTGGATGAGCACGGTGGACGAGCTGGCCTTCGCCGCGCGCTCCAAGCGCGACAGCGCGCCCTTCAGGCCGTCGCTGCTGCCCACGATCTCCACCCTGCCCGCGGCGCTCTCGCGCAACCGGCTCACTTCCTGGCGGAGTCGTGCGTGTTCCAGGGCGCGGTCCAGCACCACGCCGAGGTGCCCGAGGTCGGGCGGCTTGAGCATGAAGTCGTATGCGCCGAGCTGGATGGCGCGCACGGCCTGCTCCACCGTGCCGTGCCCGGTGAGCATGACCACGGGCAGCGACGCGTCGAGGTCGCGTAGTTCGCGCAGCACGCGAAGACCGTCTTCGTCGCCCAGCTTCAGGTCGAGGATGACCGCGTCCACGCCGCGCTCGCGCACGGCCTCGAGTGCTTCGCGGCCGGTCGCGGCCTCGAGCGGCGCGTAGCCCTCGTCGCGCGCCCACTCACCGATGCTGAAGCGCAACGAGCGCTCGTCATCGACGACGAGCAGTGTGCCCTTCGATGGTGCCCGAGTCGAGCTGTCGCCTTTCGCCATTTCGCTTCTCCCGCGGGAAGTTGAGGAGCACCGTGGTGCCGCGGCCTTCCTTGCTGTCCACCGCGATCGAACCGCCGTGCTCCTGCATGATGGTCTGCGAGATGCTGAGCCCCAGTCCCGTGCCCGAGGCCTTCGTGGTGAAGAACGGGTCGAATAGCTTCGTAAGGGTGCCGCGCGGGATGCCCACGCCCGTGTCGATGACGCGCACCTGCTGGAACTCGATCCACCGCGATACGCGCCCCGACCTGGCGTTGCGCCGCTCGTCGGCCTCGCGCCGGTCCTCGGCTCGCCGGCCGGGGCCGCGCGGCGGCCGGCGACGCCGGACGTGGCGCACCTCGTAGCGAAGCGTTCCGCCGGCGGGCATGGCCTGCAGCGCGTTCAGCGTGACGTTCAGAAGCACTTGATGCACGAGGTCCGAGTCAATGTAGACCGCGGCCAGACGCGGCGCCACCTCGGACTCGATGCGCACGCCCTGCCGTTGGGCGTTGGCCTGCGACATGACCACCACGCGCTCGACAGAGTCCGCGAGGCGCACGGCGGACAACTCGGGCTGTCGCGGCCGCGCGTACTGGAGCAGGCTCGTGACGATTCGGTCGAGGCGCGCCACCTCGTCGAGGATCACCTGCACGAAGCGTGCGCGGTCGTCTCCCGCGTCGAAGCGCTTGAGCAGCACCTGAGCACTGGTGCCGATGCCGGCGAGCGGATTGCGGATCTCGTGCGCCACGCCAGCCGAGAGCTGCCCGAGCGTGGCGAGCCGCTCGTGGCGCCGCAATTCCTGCTGCATGCGCCACATGGACGTGAGGTCGTGCAGCGTGACCAGCACCCACGCCGGCCGGCCGAAGCGGCTCGCGGTGAGCAACACCGGCACGTCGCCAGCGCCCGGCGTGTGGAGCAGCGCCTCGCGCTCGAGGCGGGCCGAGGCGAACACGTCGCGCGCCAGGTCCTCGCCGGCGACAACGGTGCGCAACAGCACCGACGCGTCGGTGGCACGCGCGCGGGCGAGCGTCGTGCCCAGGAGCTTGAGCGCGGCGGGGTTGGCGGAGGCGACACGGCGGCGGGAGTCCAGCACCAGTACGCCTGACTCGGCGTCGTCCATGAGCGCGCGGAAACCAGCGTCGAGCGGGAAGGCATCGGTGCGGCGCAGGGTGCGAGTGGGCATGGCCGTCCTCTGGCGAGCCTCGAACTTCACGAACGCGCAGCATAACGAACACGCGTCGCGCTCGAAAGGCACGAGCCGCCGGCCCGAACGGCCGGCGGCTCGTGAGACTGCGGTGTGGGACCGGGGAGCGGCTACCGCCGGCGGATCTCGTGCAGGACCGCCTCGACCAGGCTCACGCGCACTTCGGCGCGGTCGTACCAGCCCGACTCGATGCGACGACGAGCCTGGGCCACGCGGCTGAGCCGGACCAGTCCCGCCGTGGGGAATGACACGACCTTCGCGGACGCGGCCTTCACCGGGGTACGCTTTCGACTACGCTTCATGGACCCTCGCAGGGCCGCGTCTGCGGGACGCAAGCGTCCCGTGGAACGGGCCGGACTACTTCTTCCCGGGATCGATTCCGGTCGCCGGCGGACGCTGTTGCGCCGCCGCCTTCCGGTTCTCCTCCTGGATGCGAATGTAGATCTCCTCGCGATGCACCTTCACCTCGGGCGGCGCCTCGATACCGAGCTTCACCTGTCCCGAGCGCACTTCAAGGACGGTGATCTTCACGGCATCACCGATCCGGATGTTCTCTCCTAACTTCCTTGTTAGGACCAGCATGATTGAACGAGCCTCCGCTCCTCGACCCCGTGTACCCTGAGCGCAGCACGGTGGGCGGCCCCACGCCACCGCGCGGATGGCGGTGGCGTGGAGCGGCCCGGATTGGCCTGCGTATCGGCAAGGCTGGCAAGTGACTTGACCGAGAATAGCTTCGCTCACCCCATGTCGTCCACGAACCAATCCCACGTCGTGTGTTTCGCACGAAAGCACGAGTCGGAGTAGCATTCTCCATCGGGGGTACCGATTGGATCGAAGTGCGCCAGGCTTCCGATTGCGATGGCTGATGGTGCCGGTGGCATGGGTGCTGCTCGTGTCGAGCCTGAGCCTGCCGCACCGCGCCTACACCGGCGTGTCGCTGCAGCCGGAGGGCCGCATCGGCTCGGTGGACGACGGCAGCCCCGGCCACGCGGCCGGGCTCGTGCCCGGCGACCGGCTGTTCGCGCCCGGTGCGGACCGGGCCAGCGAGTTGCTGTCGGCCGGCCCGCTGGCGGCCGCCGAGCCCGGTGTGCCGCTGGTCGTGGAGCGCGAGCGCGCCGGGCAGCGCGTGCCGGTGTGGCTGGTGCCCCGCGGCCTCCCCGATGCCGAACGCCGATTCCTCGCCGTGATCTTCGCCGTCGCCGCATCGTTCCTGCTGCTCGGCGGTTGGGTGTGGAGCGAACGGCGCGACCCGCTCACGCGAACGTTCTACCTGCTGTGTCTCGCGTTCACCGTCCTGCTCGCGCCGCCCCCGCAGCTCTCGAATCCGATCGGCAATGCGCTCTACGAGGGGCTCGGGGTGCTGGCCCAACTGTTCATCGGCCCGCTGTTCTCTCACTTTTTCGCGCTGTTCCCCGAATCGGGACGTCCGCGCGCGCGCGCCTGGGTGCTGGCGTGCTACGCCGCCGCCACCGTGTTGCTCGCCTGCTATGCGGGTGTCAAGCTCGGCTCGGCATGGGGCGCGGGCCAGTTGGGCGCGCTGCTCGCCGTATTGCGCGTTGCGCCCGCGATCCTGTTCGCCGCGGGACTGTTGGGCGGGCTCGTGCTGTTCGCGTTCGCGTTCGCCCGCGCGGAGAACTCCGATGCGCGTCGCCGACTGCGCGTGGCGTTCTTCGGCACGCTGCTCGGCGCGCTGCCGTTCGCGCTGCTCGTCGGCATGCACAACTTGTCCCACGCACCTGCACTGCCGGGCGAGCGCTGGGCGGTGCCGTTCCTGCTGCTGGTGCCGCTGTCGTTCGGTTGGGCCATGGCGGTGCACAACGTGTTCGACTTCCGCGTCGCGTTGCGTGCGTTCACTCGCGCCGCGAGCGCACTGCTCGCCGCCGGCGCGTTGTACGTGGCGGGCGAGTGGATGGCGGCGTCGTGGTGGCCGAAGGCAGGGGCCGGCGTGACGGGTGCGGCGCTGGCGCTTGGGGCACTGCTCGCCGCGCTCGCCGGACCGGCGCGTGGCTGGCTCGGCGCCGCTGGACGCCGACTCGTGCCCATCGCCGACGAGTGGTCGCTGGCCGAGTGGACCCCCGGCGGCGAGAACGAGGCCGAACTGCTTCACGGCGGCTGCGAAGCGGTGGTGCGCGCGCTGCGGGTGGATGGCTGTAGCGCGCTGCGGCTCGACGAGGGCGGCGTCGTGCTCGCGCGCGCCGGCGCGCTGCTTGCCCCGGCGCTGTCCCCCGCCGCGCTGGAGCCGCTTCGGCACGTGAGCGGCCCGCGCGAGCCTTCGGAGCTACGGCTCACGAACGACGATCGCGACGCGCTCGAACACACCGGGGCGCGCTGGCTGCTGCCGGTGAACGTGCGCGTGGCGCTGGTGATCGGCAGGCGCTTTGCCGGCGCGTGGCTGTCGCGCGCCGAGGCGCGCGCACTGGAACGGATGGCGCAGCTGCTGGCGGTGAGCCTCGAGAATCTCGAGTTGCGCCGCGAGGCGCGCGACCACGGTGTGTTCGCGCGCGGGATGCGCCAGGCGCACGCCGTGCAGGTTCGTCGGCTGCCGCGCCACACCCCCGTCTTCCCCACGCTCGACTGCGCGGTGTCCACACTCGCGACCGAGGCCGTGGGCGGCGACTACTACGACTTCGTCGAGACCGGCGGGCGCGAGTTCACGCTCGCCGTGGGCGATGCGGCCGGCCACGGCGTGCCCGCCGCGCTCGTGCTGGCCGGCGTGCAGTCGCGTTTCCGCGACGAGGCCCGCCACGCGCGGCACCCGGGCGAATTGCTCGAAGCCATGAACCGGGACCTCGTGGCCCTCGACCAACCCGAGTACTTCATGGGATTGCTGTGCGCGCGCGTGGACGCCGGCACGGGTGCGGTGCGCCTGGCGAACGCGGGGCTCACCCCACCGTTGCTTCGCCGACGAGACGGGCGACACGAGGAACTCACTGACGGCGGCCCGCTGCTGGGCGTGCAGGACGGCGCGCTCTATCCGTTGACGACAGCCGAGCTCGAACCCGGGGACGTGCTGGTGGTGTACACCGACGGCCTGAGCGAAGCCTCACGCGAGGGGGAACCGTTCGGGGACGAGCAGCTCTGGCAGGTGCTCGACCGGCACGCGCACCGGCGCGCGGCGGACGTGCTGGAGGAGCTCATGAGCGCGGTGCGCGGCTGGGCCGACGGACCGATGGACGACCTCACCATCGTGGTCCTGAAGCAGTTGGCACGGGTGCGGACGACGACGCCCGGCGGCGCTTGAGCGCGCCCGGGCGCGGCTGCGGCGGCCTCCTCAAGTCCAGGCGCTCATTCGCCGATACCCACGGGTGAGACTGCAGGATGCAGCCTCCCCCGCTCGCGCTGCCAACCCACGAGCGGCCGATCGCACCCGGTTGACCCCGTCCGCGGTCATCGCGGCGGGCCCTCTGATGATGGAGGTGAGCCGTGGACATCGGGCTGGTGATGGTCCTCATGGACCTGCTGTGGTGGATCAGGCGCTGACGCGTCTGCACCGCTGCACCGAGGAAAAGCCCCCGGGGCCACGCGTCCCGGGGGTTTGCTTGTGCCCGACGACTCAGCGCAGCGCCGCCACCAGCTCCGCGGCGAACCCGGCCGAGCGCTCGACGAACCCGCTCGCGGGGTCCTGCTGCACCAGGCGCATGAACGCCGCACCCACGATCGCCGCGTCCGCGCGCCCGCGCAGTGCGGCAGCGTCGGCGGCAGTGGAGATGCCGAAACCCACCGCCACCGGCAGCGCGGTGCGGGCGCGGACCGCGGCCAGGCGCTCGTCGAGCGAACCCGCGTAGCCATCGGCGCGCCCGGTCACGCCGGTGCGCGAGAGGCAGTAGACGAATCCGCGGCAGCGCGCGAGCACGGTGTCGAGCCGATCGGCGTCCGTGGTGGGTGCCACGAGCAGCACCGTGTCGAGCGCGGCCTCGTCCATGGCGCGCCAGGTCTCGGGTGACTCCTCGGGCGGCAGGTCGGAGAGCAGCACGCCGTCGACACCCGCCGCACGGGCGCGCTCGGCGAACGCGGCCGCGCCCACGCGGGCGACCGGGTTCGCGTAGGTCATCACCACGATCGGCAGCGACGACGCACGGCGGAACGTCGCCACCAGATCGAGCACGTCGAGCACGCCGATGCCCTGGCGCAGGGCCCACTCCGAGGCGCGTTGGATGTCGGGTCCATCGGCGATGGGGTCGGAGAACGGCACGCCCACTTCGAGCGCCATCGCGCCGGCGCGCTCCAACCCTCGCATCATCTCGAGCGAGCCTTCGAGCGAGGGGAAGCCAGCCGTGAGGTACGGAATCAGCCCGGTCGAACCCGTGCGCGCGGCAAACGCCGACGTCAGACGGGACGCGGCCAAGCGCGGATCAGTAGCCGGGCGCGAACGGGTCGTGCACGCCGAGTCCTCGACCCCAGTGGGAATACTGGAGGGGCGAGCGCACGTCGCGCATCTCGATCCGGAGCAGCGAGTTCTTGCTCGGACGCCAGGCCACGTCGAGGCCCTCGAGGAAGAACGAGGAGCCGCCGCGCGCGCGGTCCAGGCCGAACGTGTTGCCCACGCTCACGCTCATGGTGAGCGGCGCGCCGAACTGGTAGGCGAGTCGCGTGACCTGGAGCGCACTCGTCTGGCCGCCGAATCCGCTGCCCACGGACACCGTGGACATGAGTCGGAGGCGCGAGGGGTCGAACCACGTCGCGGGACGCGCGAACGCCGACAGCGGGACACGCGGCGCGAACCCGGCGTTGGCGGGATCGGAGAACAGGCCGGCGTGCGCGACGGGCACCGCTGGCGAGAGCGCTGCGACAAGCAGGGCGGCGATCCAGGCGCTGCGTCGGGTCATCGATGCACCTCCTGCCCATCAAGCTAGGAACCCGCGCCGCCACTGTCAACGGCGGACAGTCGGGGCGGCGCGGGTCCGAGACAAGTTGACCGGGGCTGGACGGCCGCGGAGAGCTGGATTCCCTAGGGATTGGTGTCGAGCTCCAGCCGGATGACGATCTCGTACTGGCCCCCGGGTGGCAGCTTCACGGGCACCACGATCTGGCGCGTGAGCGGCGGGATCTCCCGGTCGGACAGGTCGGGGCCCGAAGCGGGTGTGGCCGCCTCGTGCGTCGTCGCGGCCGAGGGCGACGGCGGTCGGCTCATCTGGCCCGCCGCACGCGGCAGCGGCACTCCGCGTATGGCCTCTGTGGCCACGCCGGTGGTGACGGTCTCGGCACGCGGCTGCGGGGCGGCACTCGCGCCGTCGCGCGCACCGCCCGGCAACTCCAGTTCGACGCCGTAGTCGATGCGCTCGTTCTCGGCAGCCATCGCCGGCGTCGCCTGGGCCTCGCGTCGGATCGCCTGCACCGGGGCGGTCTGCGGCGCCGCGGGACGCGACAGCGATGCGGGCGACTTCGGCGCCGCCTTCGCGGATTCGGCCGCTTCCGCCACCGCTTGCGGTGCGGGACGGGACGGCGTGCCGGGCGAGCGGCGCAGGTCCTTCGTGACCTTCTCCATGAGCAGGTGCGACACGCCGCGGAAGGTCTCGAACACTCCCCGCCCCTCGCTCGCCACCGCTTCGAAGCTGGGTACGTTGCCGGGGTTCAGTTCGGCGTTCAGCTCGTCCACCGTGTACACGTTGGGGAGGTCGCGCTTGTTGTACTGGATCACCCACGGGATCGCGTCGAGCGTCAGGCCGTACTCGGCGAGGTTCGCTCGCAGGTTCGCGAGCGACTCCTTGTTCTCCTCCATCTTGCCAACCTCGGAGTCGGCCACGAACACCAGCGCGTCGGCGCCCTTGAGCACCAGCTTGCGCGTGGCGTTGTAGAACACCTGGCCGGGCACCGTGTAGAGGAGGAACCGCGTCTTGAACCCCATGATCTCGCCGAGATCGAGGGGGAGCAGGTCGAAGAACAGCGTCCGGTCGGACTGCGTCTTCATGCTCACCATCTTGCCGCGGCTGGTGTCGGGCACCGCCTCGTAGATGGCTTCGAGGTTCGTCGTCTTTCCGCTCAGACCCGCGCCGTAATAGACCAGCTTGGCGTTGATCTCCTTGCCCGAATAACTCACGACGACCACGATCGGTCTCCTTCCCTGTGGTGGCCCCACCCCTTCGCGAGGTGGTTCCCATGGAGCCCCTTGCCGCCCTTTCTCCACGGGCCTCGAGGTGCCCGGCGAAACCGGACACGGATGGGGCCGCCACTACGGTCGCGCCACTCCCGGCCGCGAGTTCCCCTGCGGGACCGCTGCCCCGCGTGACGACTCCGGAGTCACTATCGGCGGGGGCTGCGATCGACTTCAGGGGTATCTGGCCGCGTCCCCTGCGGAGCCCGCCGGCACCGGAACCACGGCGGGGAGCGGGCCAGGCAGAACGAAGGCGCGCCCCCGCTCCGGGACCCGCGCCTTCCCCACCCCCGCGGCCGCGCGCTCAGGCTCGACCGGCGATGGCCTCGCGCACGATCCAGATGCCGGTGCGCTCGTGAACCTGCGTCTGGATGCGCGCCTCCTCGCCGGTATAGTGCGAAAGGAAGATCCCCTTCAGGGATTCCGCTTCGTCGGTGTGGAAATAGCGCCTCGCCCGCGTGAACATGTCGTCCCGCTGCGAGTAGACGAACGCCGTAACTTCGGTGACCCGGTCGTAATGGTTCTGGCTGTACGCCGCCTCGGGCGAGTCCTCCATGTCGAGCCACAACGACGCGCGCGGGTCGAGCACCTCGAAGCCGTGCTTCGACGTCATGAGGTGCTCCCACAGGCCGAAGATCTCCAGCGGGACATACCGGACCTGCCCCGGGCCATCGCTCCCGGCGCGGCGGAGCTGGCAGCGTACGATCTTCTGACTGGACATTTGCCCCCCTGGCCCGGGCCCGTATGCGATGTCGGCGGCCGCCAACGTGATGCGCGGCACAGGGTGTGGGCCCCGTCGCATCTTACTACGCGGTCCCTCGCGCTGTCCGCAGTCAACTGCTTGACACCCCCCGGGACGCCGCCTACGGTCGAGCAACATCCCAACGGGCCCGCGCCCGCCCGCGGCGCCTCGCCGAGGGCCGCGGCCTCCCGATTCGGCTCGGCGAGCGTCCACGAGCGGCCTCGTCACGCGGGGCAGGAGGCAATGGAGTGTCCCGTCTGATCTTCGGCTGGCTGACGTGGTGCATCGCAAGCCTGCCGACGTGGCTCGGATACGCGCTCGCCGACATGGCCACCGGCCTCCACTGGCTCGCCTTCCCCGGCCGCCGGCACGCCACGCTCGCGAACCTCGCCGTGATCCTGCCGCGCGCCTCGCGTGCCGACCGGGGGCGTGTCGCGCGCCGCATGATGCGCAGCTACAACCGCATGATGTACGAGTTCTTCCGGCTCCCCCACATGTCGCGCGAGGAGCTGGTCGCGTCGGTCGAGGTGTCGGGCAAGGAGCACCTGGACAACGCCATTGCGCGCGGTCGCGGCGTGATCATCGTGACCACGCACATCGGCAACTGGGAACTGGCGGGCGTGATGGTCGCGCAATGGGGCTACGCGCTGCACGCCGTGGCCGGCGTCCAGCTCTCGCGCTGGCTCACGGGGGCGGTGCGGGACACCAAGACCGAGCTGTCGATCACCACGATCTCGCCCGAGGATGGCTTCCGGAAGATCCTGCGCGCGCTCGAGCACAACGACCCGGTCGCGCTGGTGGTGGACGGCAACCTGTACGCGCACGGCGCCACGGTCGAATGGTTCGGCCGACCCACGACGTTCCCGGCCGGCCCCGGTGTTCTGGCGCAGCGCACCGGCGCGCTGCTCGTGCCCGGATACTGCGAGCGGCTCGGCCCCGGCCGGTTCCACGTGGTGGTGGAGCCACCGATCGACCCGGCGTCATTCGCCAGCACCGCGGAGTTGCACCAGGCGATCGCCGCGGCGGCCGAACGTCAGGTGCGCAACCACCTCGACCAATGGTGCATCTTCCGTCCGCTGTGGAGCTCGCCGGCCGCCGAGCCGACGACGGTTCCCGCGGGCGACGAGCGCCGGGCGGGCGTATGAGGATCGGGATCGTCTCCCAGTCCTACTACCCGCGCTACGGCGGCGTGACCGAGCACGTGCACGCGCTCGCGCAGGAGCTGCGACGACGCGGGCACGAGGTCACCATCATCACCAGCTTCTTCCGCCGCGGCGAGAAGGGTTTCGTGGATGGCGTCCTGCGCATCGGCTGGAATATCCTGGTGCCGTTCAACCGGGCATTCGTGGACTTCGCCATCGGCGTCTCACTCAAGCGCCAGCTCAAGCGCGCGATCCGCGACCTCGACCTGGACATCGTGCACGTTCACTGCCCCACCGCACCGTCCCTGCCCATACTCGCCGTGCAGGTGTCGGACCGGCCCACCGTGGGCACGTTTCATTCCACGGGCGGCCGCACGGCGCTTCAGGATTTGTTCAAGCCGCTCGTGGTCGGCGCGATCGCTCGACTGGACGGGCGCATCGCCGTGAGCACGACCGCGCAAGCCACGGCCGAGATCTATCACCCCGGCCCGTATGACGTGATCCCGAACGGCGTGGACGTTGAACGCTTCCATCCGCTCGTCGCGCCGTTTCCCGACTGGCGCGACCCGGCGTACACGAACATCCTGTTCGTGGGTCGGCTCGACCCGCGCAAGGGCGTGCAGGACCTGATCGCGGCCCTGCCCGAGGTGGTCGAGCGCACCGACGGGCGCGCCCGCCTGCTCGTGGTGGGCGATTCCTACCTGCGCCCGCAGATCATGGCCGGCGTGCCGTCGTCCGTGCGCGAGCACGTGCACTTCCTCGGTCACGTGCCGAGCGCCGACCTGCCGCGCTGGTACGCCACCGGCGACATCTTCTGCTCGCCCGCCACCGGCAACGAGAGCTTCGGCATCGTGCTGGTGGAGGCCATGGCGGCCGGACGCGCCGTGGTGTGCTCGGACATTCCCGGCTACCGCACGGTGGTGAACCCCGGTCGGGACGCCGCGGTGTTCCCGCCAGGCGACGCGTCGGCGCTGGCGCGCGTGCTGTCGCAGTTGGTCGAGGACCCCGCCCGGCGCGGCCGACTGGCCGAAGCGGGGCGGCAACGCGCGCTGGAGTTCTCCTGGCCGACCGTGGTGGACCGCATCGAGGTGGTCTATCGCGAAGCCGCGGGACGCCGCGCGGCCGCGCTGTCGGGCACGACCGCGGCCTGAGCGCGACATGAGCGAGCCGGGTGACGCGCCACCGCGCTCGGCGACATCCCGCCCGCTACTCCTACAAAGAGACTTCGCGGCGCTGTGGTGGGGCCAGTTGGTGTCGCTGTGGGGCGACCGGCTCAACTACCTTGCGTTGAACGGCCTCGTGCAACAGCACACGCGCGACTATCACGACCCCGGGCAGTCGTCGCTCATGCTGAGCCTGCATGGCACGGTGTCGGTGCTGCCCGTGCTGCTGTTCGCGCCGTTCGCGGGCCCGTGGCTGGATCGCTGGAACCTGCGAAGCGTGCTCATCGTGTCCGACCTGATGCGCGCGCTGCTGGTGCTGGCCATCCCGCTCGTCTACTCCGCCACGCACCACGCGGCCCCGGTGTGGTCGCTCGTGTTCCTGCTGTTCACCTGCAATGTGTTCTTCCTGCCCGCCAAGAGCGCGATGACGCCGGAGCTCGTGCCCAAGGAGCAACTGCTCACGGCGAACACACTGCTGGCGATCGCGGGCATCGTGGGAACGGTGGGGGGATTCGCGATGGGCGGCTGGGTGGTCGACCACTGGGGCTGGCCCGTCGCGCTCACGCTCGACGCCATCACCTATGGCGTCTCGGTGGTGTCGCTCTCGCTGATCCGCTACCGAGGCCGCGCGCGCGACAAGAGCGCGGTGAGGGCGGGCGGCTACTGGCACGAGATCATGGAGGGCCTGCGCGTGGTACGCGGCTCGCCCGCCGTGGGGCTGGCGCTCACCGCGCTCGGCGCGGTGTGGATCGGGGGCGGGTTCGTGCAGGTCGCCGGCATCCAGCACATCCAGCGCGCGGCCAGCATTCCCGGCGCCGAACGCATCGCCGGACTGGGCGGCGCGCTCGGCGTGGGCGCCGCGCTCGCGACCTGGTGGGTGAACACGCGTGGCCGCCGCCTGCCGCGGCCGCTCCTGCTCGGCGTGGGCATGCTGCTCGCGGGAGTGTGGCTCGTGTGCCTCGCCGTCTCGCGGCGCTACGCCGTGTTCGCGATCGCCAGCTTCCTGATCGGCGCCAGCATCGCGCCCGCGTTCGTGCTCACCGAGACGCTGGTCCAGGAGGGCACCAACCTGCACCAGCGCGGGCGCGTGTTCAGCCTGCGGGACTTCGCCATGCGATTGTTGCTGCTGGGTTCCCTGGCCGCGGCCACGCTGCTCACGCCGCTCTTCGGCACCACCGCGACGCTGGTGGTGGCCGCCGTGTTGATCGCCGGCACCGGGCTGTTGGCGCTGGCCTGGGGCCGGCGAGCGCGCGAGTTGAACGCACTGCCACCGCCCGGGACCTGATCCCCGGGCGCTACTCGCCACCCCGCGGGAACAGCTCCACGCCGAAACGTTCGCGCAGCTCGTCGCGGAACGGCACAGACGGCGCGTGCGCGCCGGCGCGACGGCGGAACTCGTCCCACGCCTCGAGCAGCGCCGGGCCGTGCTCCGCGAACAATCGGCGTTCGCGCGCGGCCGTCTCGAGCCCCGGTCCGAGCCGGGCCACGAGCTCGTCGAACACGCCTCGCGCCAGTCCCCGCATCTCGTCCGAGGCCCCGAGCACCGCGCCGCCCGCGTCCACGGCGAACTCGCGACGACACGAAGGGCACCGCACCTTCGCCCCGTCGTCGCCGAGCAGCGAAGGCGGCAACAGGTAGCGCGTGGCGCAAGCCGGGCATTCGATCGGGAGGCCGGTCATACGGGCAGGTTAACCGGACGCTTGATGAACCGCGAGTTGAGACTGCCGCCCCCTCACCCGGCGAGTGCCAACTCGAGCGGCTCGCGGAAGCGGTCGCGCAGGATGCCGCGCAGGACGGCGTGCGCCGGAGTCAGCAGCTGAGGGTCGGCCGCCACCAGCGCGCGCGCCGCGGCGTGTGCCTCGAGCAGCAGGCTCTCGTCTCGCGTCAGGTCGGCGAGCCGGAAGTTGGTGAAGCCCGCCTGGCGCGTGCCCCACATCTCGCCGGGGCCGCGCATCGCCAGGTCCGCCTCGGCCAGTTCGAACCCGTCGTCCGTGCGCGCCATGACCGCAAGCCGCTCGCGGGCGCGCGCGCTCGCGAGCCCACCCGCCACCAGCACGCACACCGAACGATGCTCGCCGCGGCCGACGCGGCCTCGCAACTGGTGGAGCTGCGTCAGGCCGAAGCGCTCGGCATTCTCCACCACCATGACCGTGGCGTTCGGCACGTCCACGCCGACCTCCACGACCGTGGTGGCCACGAGCACGTTCAACTCGCCGCTGCGGAACGCGTCCATGACCGCCTGTTTCATGTCCGGCTTGAGCCGCCCGTGCAGGAGCCCCAACTTGTAACGGGCGAGCGCAGGCTGCCCGCGCAGCTGCTCGAGCTCGGTCTCGGCGGCGCGCACGTCGGCGCGGCCGCCCTCCTCGATGGCGGGAACCACCACGAATGCCTGGCGTCCCGCCGCCAGTTCGCGGGCCATGAACTCGAGCACCTGGGGGAATTTCTCCTCGCCCGTGACGCGCGTCACCAGCCGGCCCCGCCCGGGCGGCCGGCCGCGTATCTCGCTCAGGTCCAGGTCGCCGAATCCGGCCAGCTGGAGCGTGCGCGGGATGGGCGTGGCGGTGAGCACGAGCACGTGCGGAAGCAGGCCCTTGGCGGCGAGTGCCGCGCGCTGGCGCACGCCGAAACGGTGCTGCTCGTCCACGATGGCCAATGCCAGCGACGGGAACCGCACACGCTCCTCGAGCAACGCGTGCGTGCCCACCACGAGCATCGGCTCGCCCGCCGAGAGCCGCGCCTGGAGCGCGCGACGTTCGCCCGGCGTGGACGCCCCTGTGATCGTGGCCACCGTCAGCCCGCTGCCCTCGGCGAGCCGTGCCACGCTGGCGCCATGCTGGCGCGCCAGGATCTCGGTGGGTGCGAGCAACGCCGCCTGCTGCCCGGCCTCGACCGCCGCGCAGGCGGCGAGCACCGCCACAACGGTCTTGCCGCTTCCCACGTCGCCGACCACGAGGCGGTGCATGGGCCGGGGGCGCGCGAGGTCGGCGGTGATGTCGCGGACGGCGGACTCCTGACCGTCGGTGAGCGCGAACGGCAGCGAAGCGCGCACGCGTGCGGCCAACTCGCCCGGTCCGTCGAGCGCCAGCGCGCGGCCCTCCTCGGACAACATGCGCCGTCGGAGCTCCATGACCATCTGTACGAGGAACAGTTCCTCGAACGCGAGCCGGCGGCGCGCCGCCTCGAGCGCGGCCGCATCGGGCGGGAAGTGCAGGTCGCGGAGCGCCTGCCCGAGCGGCAGCCCCAGGGCGGCGCCGGCGGATCCCGCGGGCAGTGCGTCCGGGATGGCGTCGGCGACCGCATCGAGCGCACGCCTCACCGCCTGCCGCAGTCCGCGCGCCGTCACGCCACGCGTGAGCGAGTGCACCGGCACCAACCGGCCGGCGTGGAGCAACGACTCGAGGTCGCCTTCCACCACCTCGAACAGCGGATTCGACATCTGGCGCTCAGCACCGCTCACCTCGCCGCTCACCACCACTTGCGTGCCGGGCGTGAGCGTGCGGGCGAGCCACGACTGGCCGAAGAAGTAGCAGGGCAGCGTGCCGGTGCCGTCGCTGATCGTGGCGGCGAAATCCGCGCGCCCGCCACGCGTGCGAAGCGCGGCCGCGTGCTTGACCTGCCCCACCACGGTGAGCAGCTCGCCCGGGCGCAGGTCCTTCACCTTCACGAACCGGCTGGCGTCGAGCCACGTGCGCGGGTAGTGCCGCACGAGGTGCTCAAGCGTCACGATCCCCAGCCGCTCGAATGCGAGCGCTCGCTGCGGGCCGATGCCCTGCAGGAACTGTACGCGCGTGCGCGGGTCCAGGGGCGGGGTGCTGGTGGCAGGTCGTCTCTGGGTCATGGCGGGTTCCGCGCGGCGGCGGCGCGCGCACCTTACGCGCAACGGCCGCGGCTTTACAGCCGCCCCCCTGCCCCGGTATAGTCCCCGGCTCTTGAAATCCCCGCGGTCCCCGCAGGGTTTCGTGCCCCCGAGGGCCGTGTAACTGCCGAGGAGATCCCCATGGCGAAGTGCTTCGTGTGCGGCAAGCAGCGCATGGCGGGCCAGAATGTGAGCCACGCCAACAACATCACCAAGCGCCTGTTCAAGCCGAACGTCCAGAACGTGCGTGCGCTGGTGAACGGCCGCGCCAGGCAGATCACCGTGTGCACGCGCTGCCTGCGCGGCGGCAAAGTCGAGAAGGCCGTTCGCGGCTCCCGCCCCGCCGTCACCGCCTGACCGCCAAGCGCTGAGGACTCC
>JANNKI010000312.1:0-4410 GCA_031396225.1 bacterium
CGACTGGCCGGCGCCATCGCGCTCGGGCCGATCCTCCAGGGACTGGCGAAACAGGCCAACGACCTGTCGCGCGGCTGCTCGCTCGACGACGTTGTGGACGTCGCCACGGTCGCGTGTGTGCTCGCCTCGGACCCGGACCACGCCCCGCTCCGGCACACCGCATCCCGGGGGGACTGATGCCCACCTACGTCTACCGCTGCAGGAAGGGCCACACGTTCGAACTCTTCCACAGCATCTCGGACGATGACCCGAAGCGTTGCCCGAGTTGCCGATCTGGCGCGATGCGCGTCCCGGCGGGTGGCTCGGGCGTGCTGTTCAAGGGCGCGGGCTTCTACGCCACGGACTACCGCAGCAGTGGCTACAAGGAGTCCGCGAAACAGGAGGGCTCCGCGGGAGGCGCAAAGCCCGCCGACACCACCGGCGGCAGCTCCAGCGGTTCCAGCGATTCAAGCAGCTCCAGCAGCTCCAGCAGCTCCAGCGGTTCAAGCAGCTCCAGCGGTTCCAGCGGTCCCGGCGGTTCCAGCGGCTCCAGTGGCTCCACTGGCTCGGGCGGCGACGCGGGTGGCCCTACCCCGCGAAAGCCGCCGGGATCGTGAGCTCGGCATGAATCCCACGCTCACCGCGTTCCTGCTCCGCTCGCACGGTGGCCAGGCGTGGCCCGCGCCTGGCATCGCACTCGAATGGCGCCCGGACCACGTGCTGCTGGACGACGCTGACGGCACGGTTTCGGCGCTGGCGTTCGAGGCCGCCGGCGGCACGCGTGTGGCGTGTGAGCTGGTGCTCCTCACGCCACAACGAGAGGCGAGCGGACCCGACGGTCTCGAAGATCTTCAGTTCCTCCAGAGTTTCGCCAGCGCCTGTGGCGCTCATTTCGCGAAGCCGGGAGCGGGGACCGCGAGTTCGGTCCACCGTCACCGCTTCGCCACGCCCGGGCGCGTCCTTGCCAGCATGGCTCCCGGCGCAGCCGCCGCGGGCGCGCTCGGGATGCTGGCGCTCCCGGCCTGCGCGCTCGAATGCGCCGCGGCCATGGCCGGCGAACCGCTGCTGCTTCATCGCCCACGTGTCGTGGGCGTTGAGCTGACCGGCGTGCCGGATCCCGGCGTGACCGGGCTCGACGTGCTGATCGCGATCGAACGCCGGCTCGCGGGCGAAGGCGCGGGCGCGGTACTCGAGTTCCACGGCGTGGGGCTCTTGTCGCTGCCCATGGCGGACCGCTTCTCGATCGCCGCACGCGCCGGGGCCATCGCCGGCTCGCTCGCGGCGCTGTTCCCGAGCGACGACCGCACGCGTGCGTGGCTGCGAGGGTGTGGTCGAGACGTGGACTGGCGCCGACTCGATTCCGGCGAGGCGGCCTACGACACGACTTTGATACTCGACCTCTCCGGCGTGCGACCGCTGCGCGCGGAGGGCGTGCGCGTGTGGGTCGGCCAATTCGCCGAGGACGAGGACGTGCACGCGCTCGCCCGCTGTCTCGCGCGCTCGCCGCGCGCGCCGGGCGTGACGCTCGACGTGGTCGTGTCGGGGCGTGGCTCGCTCGCCGCCTGGACGGAAGCCGGCACACTCGCGGCACTCGAGGAGTCGGGCGCCACGGTGCTGGACCGCGCGGATCCCGTCGCCACCGCGACTCCCGCGGAAGCGGTCCTGTTGGGCGGCGACCCGGTGGATGAAGCTCACCGCGAACGGGGCGTGTGGGCGTGCGCCGCGCTGCTCACGGGGCACACGCCGGCCGAAGCCATGGTGATCGCGGGCCATGCCCCCCCGGCTCCGATCGTCACGCCGGAGGAAATGCTCGAGCCCGCCGGCGGCACGATCGAGCATGGCTCGCACCATCGCCAGGCTCCGCTCGCTCCCGCGCACGACGGCCCGTTCCGCGCGCAGGTGCTGCTCGATGCTGGCGACGATGCAGGCGCTGCGCGACTCCTGCCGTGGGGACCCCGGGCGTGGGCGGCGCGCGCCGATGCCGAGGAACTCTCCGGCGCGCTTTTCCGCCCCATCGATCCTGATGCCCCGAACCGCGCTCGCGCCGTGGGCACCTGCGTCGTGGTGGCAGGCGAGGGCTACGGCGGCGGTCGTCACTCCGAATCGGTGGCCCGCGCCACCGCCGCCCTCGGCGTGCGCGCCGTGTTCGCCACTTCGTTCTCGGGCGGGCATGATCGCCTGCTCGCGCTGCACGGCGTGCTGCCGCTCACGTGGCTCGAGTCCGGTGACCGGCGCGAGGTGCGTCCCGGCGACGAGCTGGAGGTGCCGCCTCCGGGAGGTCCGCACGGCCTCAGCGGGCGAGTCGCCGTCCGGCACCTGACCCGCGGGTTCACCTTCGATGTGCGCTGCTCCCTCGACGTGCCGCTGCGTGAACTGGCGCGCGCGGGCGGGCTGTTGCGCGCGCTGCGAGACGCACACGCGGAGGGCGTGTGAAACTTTCACGGAGACACGGGCAGAGTAGCCGGAGATGCTGATCGACCTTGCGAAGATCCACTGCCAGTCGGGCAAGGGAGGCGCGGGCTGCATCAGCTTCCGGCGCGAGAAGTATGTGCCCAAGGGCGGTCCCGACGGCGGCGACGGCGGCAAGGGAGGCGACGTGTGGCTCGAGGTGGATCCGCACGTGCGCACCCTGCTCGACTGCCGCGAACAGCCGCAGTATCGCGCGGGCGGCGGGCGCTCGGGCTCGGGCAACAACCGCACCGGGCGAAACGGCGAGGACCTCGTGGTGCGCGTGCCGGCGGGCACGGTGGTGAAGGACACCGCGACGGGCGAACTGATCGCCGACCTCGTGACGCCGGGCGATCGCTTCTGCGCCGCGCGCGGCGGCCGCGGTGGGCGCGGCAACGCGCGCTTCGCGACCGCGACGCACCAGGCACCGCGGCGGGCCGACCCCGGCGGAGAGGGCGAGGAGCGCACCGTCGAGCTGGAGCTCAAGTTGATCGCCGATGTGGGACTGGTGGGGCTGCCGAACGCAGGCAAGTCCACGCTGCTCTCGCGCATCACGCGCGCCCGCCCCAAGGTGGCCGATTATCCTTTCACCACGCTCGAGCCGAACCTCGGCATCGTGTCGCTCGAGGAGGGCCGCACGTTTGTCGTGGCCGACCTGCCCGGGCTGATCGAGGGTGCGAACCAAGGCAAGGGGCTCGGGCTCCAGTTCCTGCGCCACGTGGAGCGCACGCGGGTGTTGGTGTTCATGCTCGACGCCTCGACCGAGGATCCGAACGGCACGCTGGCGCTGCTCGAACGCGAGATCGCCGGCTACAGCGCCACGCTCGCCGAGAAGCCGCACCGCGTCGTGCTGAGCAAGGCCGACCTGCTCCCGCCCGAGGAGCATGCCGATGCGCCCGACCGGCTCGGTGTGCCCGGCGCCCGCTTGATCAGCGCGCACTCGGGAGAGGGCGTTCGCGGCCTGCTCGAGGATCTGTGGAGCCTGCTTCCCCCGGCCGTGACGACCGACCCCTCGGAGACGGGAGCGAACGATGTCGGATGAGTCGGCCGCCGGGCGGCGCGCACTCGATGCGTTGAGCATCCGCGGCCTCGCGGGCAAGCGCGACTACGTCCGTTCGCTCGAGCAGCGGCGGGACGCGGAGGCGATGTCATTGCTGGTGGAGTGCCTGTGCGACGAGTCGTCCTACGTGCGCGACCTGGCCGAGACGGCACTGTTGGAGATGGGCGAACGGGGCGCTTCGGCGGTGGTGCCGTTGCTGAGGCAGGGGCTGTGGTTCTCGCGCGCGAGCGCTGCGCGCCTGCTGGGACGACTGGGGCATGCGCCGGCGGCTGCCGGGCTGCTGGGGCTCACCGACGACAGCGTCGAGGCCGTGGTGCGCGAAGCCTATGCGGCGCTCGCGACACTCGCCCAGCGCGGCGGTGCCGCACGCGTCGCCTGGGAACTCCACCGCAGCGCACCCGAGCGCCGCCTCGACCGCCTGGCGCGTCTGCAACAGCTGGACCGCCCCGCGGCAGACCGGATCGAGCGGTTGTTGCGCGTCGAAAGCCTCATGACCCAAGCTGACCCCGATGTCCTCCGAGATGACGCGCCGCTCGTGCGCGAGACCGAGGAGGGAGTCGCATGGGAACCCTTGAGCCCCCCGCCGACCCGACCCGTGACGCCGCCGACACCGGGCGGAGCCGGACCATCGTCGCGCTAGCTCAGGGCGCGGCCGCGACGGGGTCCGTGCGGACGTACGCGCTTGGCCTTGGGGATGCGGGCTACCCCGAGGCCCTGCGAGCGCTCCGCGACCCACCGCGCCGGCTTTACGTGCGTGGAGGGGTACTGCCCGCGCGTTCGCGCGCGGTGGCGGTGGTGGGATCCCGCGCCGCCACGCCCTACGGTCGCATGGTGGCCGAGCGGCTGGCGCACGACCTCGCACGCTGTGGTCTCACGGTGGTGAGCGGACTCGCGCGCGGCATCGACGCCGCGGCCCACTCGGG